>CALHPT010000317.1 GCA_938036405.1 uncultured Tannerella sp. | reverse complement strand
TATTGAACAAGCTCTCCGTCCTGAATTATAAGAACATCCGGCAGGCCGACATCGTCTGCTCGCCGAAGATCAACTGCTTCTTCGGCAATAATGGTATGGGCAAGACGAACCTGCTCGACGCCATCTATTACCTCTCCTTCTGCAAGAGCCACGTCTACACCACCGAAGAACGACTCCTCCGACGAGGCGAGGATCTCTGCGTCCTACAAGGTGAGTACTTCTTTGGCGACCGCACCGAGTCCATCTTTTTCGCCCTCCCACGCGGCCAACGCAAGCAATTCAAACGCAACCAAAAGCCTTACCCACGGTTGTCGGACCACATCGGGCTGCTGCCGCTCGTCATGATCTCGCCGTCGGATGCGGAGTTGATTCGCGGAGGGAGCGACGAGCGGAGGCGGTGGATGGATATGATCCTTTCGCAATATGACGGTCTTGCCATGCACGCACTCATACGCTACAATAAGGCGCTGCAACAGCGCAACCGTATGCTCCGCGAACAGAGCACCGACACTGCCCTTTACGAGGTGCTGGAGATGCAACTCGCGCAACACGGCCAACAGATTTTTGATGCTCGCACCCGCCTCATTGAGGAGTTCCTCCCCTTCTTCGACGAGTACTATCGCGCCATCGGGCGGGACGACGAGGCCGTGGGGCTGCGCTACATCTCGCAGTTGCAGACGGTCGATTTGGAGGCGGAGCTGGCACGCCACCGTGAGCGTGAGCGACGTGAGGTAGGCTATACCACGACGGGTGTTCACAAGGACGATCTGGAGATGACGCTCGACGGCCTACCCATCCGTCACCTCGGTTCACAGGGACAGAACAAGACGTGTCTCGTGGCGCTCAAGCTCGCGCAATACTCCTTCCTCTCGGCCAAGAACACCACGCTACCGATTTTACTGCTCGACGATATATTCGACAAGCTGGATGCCACGCGTGTGGAACACATCGTTCGGCTCGTTGGCGAGGAGCGATTTGGTCAGATCTTCATCACCGACACCAACCGCAAATACTTAGATAGCATCCTTGAGTCCATCCGCAAGGAGTACGCCATGTTCCACGTCGACGCAGGAATGGTGACGGCCATGGAGGACGGCCGATGAAACGCGTCAACGCCCAATCCATCGGCGAGATTCTCCGTGAGTTTTTTACCCAAAACCCCGAGATCGGTCGTCGATTGGACGAGGTACGCCTCGTCCATGCCTGGCGCGAAGTGCTCGGCCCAGGCGTGGCACAGGCTACGCGCGAAGCCTACGTGCGAGGCGCCACGCTGCACGTCGTGCTCGACTCCGCCGTCCTGCGCAGCGAACTGATGATGTGGCGCGACCGCCTCGTCCGCACGCTCAACGAGCGGGTGGGTACCGACGTCATCCAAGAGATTCGTTTTCGGTAGCCCCCACCCAACACAACGCCGGCTGCCCCCTCAAGCAGAAAGCAGCCGGCGTTTGATTGCCTCTCCCAAAGAGATCAGTTCACGCGATCAATCTTCCGATCCCCGCGCAGGAAGCCGATGACGTTGTTACACAGTTCATGCACCATCTCCACGCGCGAGTCGTACGTCTGCGTGCCAATGTGTGGCGTGAGCGAGACGTTCTCCAGCTCGAAGAGCTCGGGCGAAGGCACGTCATTCTGCTCGAACACATCGAGACCTGCGGCGGCTATCCGCCCATCCTTGAGCGCTGCCACTAACGCCGGCTCGTCCACCACAGCCCCACGCGCCGTATTGATCAGGATCGCTGTGGGCTTCATCATCGCCAGCTCGCGGGCGCCAATCAGGTGGCGCGTCTCGGGCGTCAGCGGCGTGTGAAGCGACAGCACATCGGCGCGACGGATCACCTCGTCTTTCTCCGCATACGTGATGCCCCGTTCACGCTCCTCGGCCTCACTGTAACGGGTGCGTTTGTTGTAGAGCACCGTCATGCCGAAGGCCTGACAACGCCGCGCCACCGCCGCGCCGATATTGCCATAACCCAGGATGCCGAGCGTCTTACCGTAGAGGTTGACGCCGAGCCGGCAGAGGCGTCCGTGCTCGATCGCATCGCGATCACGGCGGAAGGCACGATCCCACTCCGCGATGCGCCGCGAGCAGCTCAGCAGCAGCGCCAGCGCCAAGTCGGCCGTTGGTTCGATCACCGACCGCGGCGTATTCGTCACCACGATCCCCTTCTCGGCCGCATAGGCCGTGTCGATGTTATTGTAGCCCACGGCGTAGTTCGCAATCAGCTTGAGCGAATGCCCGCAGTCGATCAGGTCACGGCCGACGGGGATGTCAAAAACAGAGCAGAGCACATCGCAATCGCCAATGCGTTCGGCGATCTCGGCCTGCGTAAAGTCGCGCCCACGAGGCGGAAAAATCACTTCATGTTCAGAGGTAAGCGCTTCGAAGCCTTCGCTTACCGTGTCGAATGCCACTAAAATCTTTGCCATTTTCTTTCTTGTGTTTATCGGTTAAACCATCTGTTTTCTGTCCACGCAAAAGAAGCAGAAAAGTGCCAGCTCTGCATGCTTTTACGCTTATAACGTGAGTTCGATGTAAGCATACAGCCAACAGAGAGCCTCTACGGAAGCCATGCGAGGGCCAAAACGTTTTTGGAAATGCCCCGCGGGACTCCCGCAAATCAAAAAGAGAACGTTTTGGCGTTTGCGGGAACTCCCGCAAATCAAAAAGAGAACGCTTTGGCGTTTGCGGGAACTCCCGCAAATCGAAAAGAGAACGCTTTGGCGTTTGCGGGACTCCCGCGGGGCATTTTCAAAAGCACTTTGGCCATTACAGCGCTCTATCAAAGGCATTCTTCAGGGATTAGGAACCTCATTCTTTCGTCGAGCTCACGTTATCTAATACCCCGAAAGTCTCGTCAGACCCTTTGTTGCTCTTTATCGCCTCACCTCATCCCCTGTCGCACACGCAGCCACCCTTGCTCTCGCCCTCGAAAGTTCTAGCGGACTCTCTGCAGGTTTTGAGGGCTAGGGAGAGGTCAGCAGAGGGCACGACGAGTATCGCGGGAGGTGGGAGAGGGGCGACGGGGGCAGAATGGGAGAAAAACCGGGATAGAGGAGGCGAGAAAAAGAGGTCAAAGGGGGTTGAAAAGGCACATATCGTATCGGTCTGTGCAAAAACAGTGTTTTTATCCATGTTGAATATCTGATAGTTAGATAAAGATGCAAACTTGACCTTGCAAAATGTGTGCGTGAATGTAAGCAGTATAAGGAAATGCCTCTACATTTGCCCGCGGATGACAGAAAACGGAGGGGCAACCCGCCCGAAATGTCAGCCGAAAACATCATCAACAATAAAAATTCAATCATAGAAATGAGACAGGAATGGAATGGGTTCCAAGGAACCAAGTGGACGGATGAAGTGGACGTTCGCGGATTTATTCAAGACAATTACACGGCTTATGATGGCTGCGAATGCTTCCTGGCGGATCCGACAGAGGCCACGCAGAAGCTCTGGAGTATCCTACAAGGCTTGCAGAAGGAAGAGCGCGCCAAGGGCGGTGTGCTAGATATGGAGACGGAGATTGTCTCTGGCCTGACGGCCTACGGAGCGGCTTACATCGCTGAGGGTACGAAGGATTTGGAGCGCGTTGTGGGGCTGCAAACGGACAAACCGCTCAAGCGGGCGTTCATGCCCTACGGTGGTATCAAGATGGCCGAAGAGGCGTGCACGACGTATGGCTACAAGCCGTCGGAGAAGCTGCACGAGATCTTTACGGAGTATCACAAGACGCATAATGAGGGCGTGTTTGATGCCTACACGAAGCAGATGAAGTCCGTACGACACAACCACATCCTCACCGGACTGCCGGATACGTACGGCCGCGGACGCATCGTGGGTGACTACCGACGTGTGGCGCTCTACGGCGTAGATTTCCTGATCGAAAAGAAAAAGCAAGACTTGGCACTGCATGACGGTGGCGGCGTGATGACGGACGACGTGATTCGTCTGCGCGAGGAGATCTCGATGCAGATCAAGTCGCTTCAGGGACTTAAGAAGATGGCAGCCATCTATGGCTACGACATCTCGGCACCGGCGAAGAACGCTCGTGAGGCTGTGCAGTGGCTCTACTTTGGCTACCTTGGTGCTATCAAGACGCAGAACGGCGCCGCTATGTCCGTAGGTCGCATTTCCACCTTCCTCGATATTTATATCCAACGCGACTTGGAGGCTGGCACATTGACGGAGTCGGAGGCGCAGGAACTGATCGACCACTTGGTGATGAAGTTCCGCATGGTGAAATTCGCACGCATCCCGTCGTACAACCAGCTCTTCTCAGGTGATCCGATTTGGGCTACGCTCGAGATGGCTGGTCTCGGTATGGATGGCCGCTCGATGGTGACGAAGAACGACTTCCGCTTCCTCCACACGTTGGAGAACATGGGCCCCTCGCCCGAGCCGAACTTGACGGTGCTCTACTCGTCACGTCTGCCGGAAGGGTTCAAGCGTTACGCATCGAAGATCTCGGTGACGACCAGCTCCATCCAGTACGAAAACGACGACGTGATGCGGCCGATCTGGGGCGACGATTACTCGATCTGCTGCTGTGTTTCGGCCACGCAGACGGGCAAGGAGATGCAGTTCTTCGGTGCGCGAGCTAACCTGGCTAAGTGTCTTACGTACGCCATCAGTGGCGGTGTAGACGCCAAGACACGCGAGCAATGCGGTCCGGCTTACCGTCCGATCGAGGGCGACGTGGTGAAGTACGACGAGTTTATGCCGCGCTTCATGGATATGATGGAGTGGCTGGCTGGCGTGTATGTGAACACGTTGAATGTGATCCACTACATGCACGACAAATACTTCTACGAGGCCGCTGAGTTGGCACTGATCGACACCGATGTGCGTCGCACGTTCGCTACGGGTATCGCAGGCTTTAGCCATGTGGTAGACTCCATCAGCGCCATCAAGTACGCCAAGGTGAACATCATCCGCGACGAAACGGGCTTCCCGCTCAGCTTCAAGACCGAAGGCGACTTCCCGCGCTACGGCAACGATGACGACCGCGCCGATGAGATCGCCGTATGGCTGCTGAAGACGTTTATGAACATGATCCGCCGCCACCACACCTACCGCAACTCGGAGCCGACGACGAGTATTCTGACCATCACCTCGAACGTGGTTTATGGCAAGTACACGAGCAACATGCCCGACGGACGTCCGGCCGGTGCACCGCTCGCTCCGGGTGCCAACCCGTCGTATGGCGCAGAGAAGAGTGGCTTGCTGGCATCGCTGAACTCAGTAGCTAAACTGCCGTATGAGTACGCGTTGGACGGCATCTCGAACACGCAGACGATCAGTCCCTCGACGCTCGGCCATACGCAGGATGAGCAGGTAGAGACCCTCGTTCGCGTAATGGACGGCTACTTCGATAAGGGTGCACATCACCTGAACGTGAACGTCTTTGGCGTAGACAAGCTGATCGACGCCATGGAGCACCCCGAGAAAGAAGAGTACGCCAACTTTACGATCCGCGTCAGTGGTTACGCTGTCAAGTTCATCGACTTGACCAAGGAGCAGCAGCTCGACGTGATCGCACGCCAGGCACATGGAAAGATGTAATTATTGAATGAAGAAGAGGGGGAGCGGAGCACTTTCGATGCTCCTCCTCTTTTTGCTCTACCCAATCACAACCTCAACCCCCAACTTTAGTTTTTCGCTTTTAGTCATTCGCTTCATGGAAACTTCTCCCCTCTTAGGCCGTGTGCATTCGGTTGAAACGTTCGGTTCGGTCGATGGGCCGGGCATTCGCTTTCTCATTTTCCTGAAAGGTTGCAGCATGCGCTGCCGTTATTGCCACAATCCAGACACGTGGGATCCCGAGACGGACGATCTGCGTACGGCGGACGAATTGCTGACGCAGGCCATGCGCTACCGTAGTTATTGGGGGCGTGAGGGAGGTATCACTGTCAGCGGTGGCGAAGCGTTGCTGCAGATCGACTTCCTGACGGAGCTGTTCCGTAAGGCCAAAGCAAAAGGTATCCACACATGCCTCGACACTTCGGGGCAACCCTTCACACGTCGGGAACCGTTCTTCTCAAAGTTTGCAGAGCTGATGAAGTACACTGACTTGCTCCTTTTTGACCTCAAGCAAATAGACGACGCGAAGCACCGTGAGCTGACCGGACGCACAAATCGTAACATCCTCGATTGCGCGCGCTATCTGTCCGACATCGGCAAGCCTATTTGGGTGCGACACGTACTCGTCCCGGGCGTAACCGACAACGATGACGATCTGCATGCCCTGCGTGCCTTCATCGACACGCTGCAAAACGTCAAGCGGGTGGAAGTTTTGCCCTATCACGCGATGGGAACGTACAAGTGGGAGCAATTGGGTATTCCATACACACTGAAAGACGTTAGCGCGCCCTCCGAAGAGCGCGTTCGCAACGCCGAACACATCCTCACCGCGCCGGGCATTTGTCCTGTGGAGCGCGGCGCGTAGTAAAGAGGCACACATCGGATCAAAAAAGTAGTCCTCCGGACGATAGGCGTAAGGCCTTCGTCCGGAGGACTACTTTTTTAGGACACGAGTAGGAGAAATGCAGGCTTACACAGCCTGTGCCTCTTCATCCGTTTCTGTAAAACGTGTTGGATTGAATTCTGCCAAACCCTGTTCGAACGTTTGGACGGCTTCTTCGAGCGTGCCGTAAAATTCGCCCCCGGAAGCGTTCTTATGACCACCGCCGTTGAAGTAGCGCGTCGCAAAACGGTTGCAGGGAAAGCGTCCGACAGATCGCAGCGACACTTTGGCATAATCGCGATCCTCGCGGATAAATACGGAGAACTCTATGCCGTCAATATCGAGGGGCATATTGACGAAACCCTCCGTGTCGCCGGTCGTGTAATGATAGTGTTGAAGTTCATCGTGGGTGAGGGTGATCAAGGCGGCCCGTTGCTCGGGATAAACCTTCATTTTTTCGTTCATCGTGTAGCCCATCAAACGCATGCGAGACTCGG
>CALHPT010000316.1 GCA_938036405.1 uncultured Tannerella sp. | reverse complement strand
TATCCGAGCCGAGTTCGACGCGAGCGATGTCTTTCAAGCGTATCACCTTGCCGTCGGGTGTAGCTTTGATGACCATTTCCTCGTACTGTTCGGGATTCTCAAGGCGTCCGCGATAGCGCAGCGTGTATTGGAACGTATTATTATTGCGTTCTCCGACGTTACCCGGGGCGGCTTCGATGTTTTGTTCGGCGAGAATACCGGCCACGTCGGTGGGTACAAGTCCGTAGGAGGCCATCTTTTGTGGATCGAGCCAGATGCGCATAGCATAAGATCCGGAGAACACCTGTGCATCACCAACACCCGGCACGCGCTGCACGAGGGGGATGAGGTTGATTTTCGCGTAGTTCTCAATGAAGTCGCTGCTGTATTTGTCTTGTGTGTCCACGAGCGAGAACAACATGAGCATGGAGCTCTGTCGTTTCTGGGTGAAGACACCGACGCGCGTGACTTCTGCGGGCAAGACGCCGGTGGCTTTGGAGACGCGGTTCTGGACATTGACGGCGGCCATGTCGGGATCTGTGCCCATTTTGAAGGTGATCTGGATGGAGGCCGCACCGGTATTCGTAGCAGACGAGCTCATGTAGTCCATGTTCTCGACACCGTTGATGGCCTCCTCGAGCGGGGCGATCACAGAGTTGAGCACGGTTTGTGCGTTGGCACCCTGATAGGCTGTGGAAACCTGAATGGTGGGCGGGGCAATGTCCGGATATTGGGTGATGGGCAGGGAAACCAAGCCCAAGAAGCCGAGCAGGACGATGAAAATGGAGATCACCGTGGACAGTACCGGCCTATTGATGAATAAATCTAATTTCATTGATCAGCAATTTTGTTTTGCGTTGGAGGAAACTTGCGTAGACGTGAGGCGAAAGTTAGGGTGGTGTGCCCTTACTTCCGTTTACTCTTGTCCGGGCATTTTCTTCTTTGCCATGTGATCCATCGACTTTTCGAGTTGTTTGGCACTCTGTTCGGGGGTGATGGGCTTAATTTCCATGTCGTTCTTGAGTTTGTTTACCCCTTCCACGACAATGCGGTCGCCCACACTGAGGCCTTTTGTTACGACATAGTTTTGTCCGTCGTTTTGGGCGAGTACTTCGATCTCGGTGGAGTGCACTTTGTTGTTCTTG
>CALHPT010000315.1 GCA_938036405.1 uncultured Tannerella sp. | reverse complement strand
TACGGTTCTTAGAGGGGGAGGGAGCAGTAATGCTCCCGACCTACTCGACCTCTTTATTGAGGACAGCGAGGAGAACCTGAACCGTTTCGAGAAACAGGCGCGCAATATGCACTCGCTGGCGCGCTATTCCCGGAGCAATCAGATCAACGAGGCGTGGATTCAGGAGTATCTCAACCTCGCGCGGTCACAGGGGCTGACTTCTATCCGTGCACACTTCAACGTCCTCGCGTGGAGCGACGACGCGGAGGAGCTGCGCCAAATCAAGAACGACGTCGGCAGTGCTCTCGCGCTTATGGAGTGCCGTCCGCGACACAACACGGTCGACGCGGCGACACTCTACTGGGCGGGCATCCCCGGCAACGCCGCCGACTTCCCGGCCGAAGAATCCTTCTACACCTTCATCGATCCGGCGCTCTGCTTCTTTACCGCCGAAACGAACTACCGTGACTCGCTCTCCCCCTTCGGTATCAAAATGGCCGATCGCCTCTCCGGCCGCCCGATCCATCTCGACATCTCCGATCTGCCGATGAAAAAAGGCATCATCACGAACCGCAACAAGTTCATCCTCGGGCCCTCGGGCAGCGGCAAGTCATTCTTCACGAACCACATGGTGCGGCAGTATTACGAGCAAGGCGCGCACGTGTTGCTCGTCGATACGGGTAACTCCTACGAGGGGCTTTGTGGCCTGATCAACCGAAAGACGAAGGGCGCGGACGGCATCTATTTCACGTACACCGACGCCCGGCCGATCTCCTTCAACCCTTTCTACACCGACGACTACGTGTTCGACGTGGAGAAGCGCGAAAGCATCTGCACGCTGCTCCTTACGCTGTGGAAAAGTGCCGACGAACCTGTCACAAAGACAGAGGCGGGCGAGTTAGGTTCGGCCGTCAATGCGTACATCGAAACGATCCGAACGAACCGGAAAATCACGCCCTGCTTCAACACGTTTTACGAGTACCTGCGCGATGTCTATCGCCCGGAGATGGGCCGCCGGGAGATCCGCGTCACCCTCTCTGACTTCAACATCGATAACCTACTCACGACCCTCAAACAGTATTATGTAGGAGGGCGTTACGACTTCCTGCTCAACTCCGATCGCAACATCGACCTGCTCTCCAAACGCTTTATCGTCTTCGAGATCGACGCGGTGAAGGACAACAAAGACCTCTTTCCCGTGGTGACGATCATCATCATGGAGGCCTTCATCAACAAGATGCGAAGGCTCAAAGGCGTGCGTAAGATGATCCTTATCGAAGAGGCGTGGAAGGCGATTGCGTCGGCCAATATGGCAGACTATATCAAGTACCTCTACAAGACCGTCCGCAAGTATTTCGGCGAGGCGATCGTGGTGACGCAGGAGGTCGACGACATCATCTCGTCGCCCATCGTCAAGGAGTCGATCATCAACAACTCCGACTGCAAGATCCTGCTCGACCAGCGGAAGTACATGACCAAGTTCGACGGCATACAGGCGCTGCTCGGGTTGTCGGAGAAAGAGAAAAGCCAGATCCTCTCGATCAATCAGAACAACGACCCCGAGCGGCGTTACAAGGAGGTATGGATCGGCCTGGGCGGTATGCAGTCGGCCGTCTACGCCACGGAGGTCTCGCGCGAGGAGTATCTCGCGTACACGACCGAGGAAACGGAAAAGGTCGAAGTGATGCGCTTGGCCGATCGCCTCGGCGGAGACATCGAACAGGCCATTAGTCGGTTGGCGCGCGGCGATCCGTAAGCCGGCCGACCGTTGTCGACGAACAGGCATGCCCCGACGAAGATTTTACTGCTTGCGCGACCTGCGCAAACGTCTCGGCAAATGCCGCGGGACTTACGCGGCCTGCGCAAATGTCTCGGCAAATGCCGCGGGACTTGCGCGGCCTGCGCAAACCCCTCAGAGAAACCCAATGAACACGCGCCGATGGCGCAACTTTTTTATCCCCCCAATCCTCATGAAACACAAACTTATCCTCTGCCTCGTGTGCTGCCTGCTGCTTACGCGAGCGGCGCACGCCCAATGGATCGTGACCGACCCTGTCAATCTGGCAGGCAACATCGCGAACACGATCAAAGAGATCGCCACCGCCTCCAAAACGGTGAACAACACGCTGAGCAATTTCAAGGAAGTCGAGAAGCTCTACAACGACACCAAGCGTTATTACGACGCCCTGAAGAAGGTCAACAACCTGATCGGCGACGCGTATAAAGTCAAGGAAACCATACTCATGGTGGGCGACATGACGGAGATGTACGTTGGCGCGTACAAGAAAATGCTCTCCGATCCGAACTACTCGCCCGAGGAGCTGTCGGCCATGGCGGCGGGCTATGCCAAGCTGATGGAGCGCTCCAGCGAGTCGCTCAAGGAGCTGAAATCGCTCGTCCGTAGTGGCGTGCTCTCGATGAACGATAAGGAGCGGATCGAGCTGATCGATCGCATCTACAACGAGGTGAAGGAGTACCGCGCGGCCACGTCGTACTTCACGCGTAAGAATATCTCCGTCAGCTTCGTACGGGCGGCCAAGAAGGGCGAGATGGCCCGTGTTAATGCACTCTACGGGTCGGCCGAAAACCGCTATTGGTGATGCACGATGGACTTTACCGACCTGCACGCGCTGCTGCACGCCACCTACGGGGAGATGATGCCCCTGTGTGCCCATATGACAGGTATCGCAAAGGGCATCGCCGGCCTCGGCGCACTCTTCTATATCGCCCTACGCATCTGGTCGTCGCTCGCCCGCGCCGAACCGATCGACGTCTTCCCGCTCCTCCGCCCCTTCGTCCTCGGCTTCTGCATCATGTTCTTCCCGTCGGTCGTCTTAGGCACGGTCAACGCCGTACTCTCGCCCGTCGTGCAAGGCACCGAGAAACTCGTTCATGTGCAGCAAAACGACCTCCAATCGCTCCGCGACCAGCGCGACAAACTCGAAGAAGAGGCCTACCGGCGCGACAAGTCGCGGGCCTACTTAGTCGACGATGCGGCGTGGGACGAGAAGGTGCAGGAGATGGGCTTCATCGGCCCGGAGGACGCCATCACACTGGCCGGCATGTACGCCGAACGCACGGCCTTCAACACCAAGCGGTGGTTCGTGAAGAAGATCTATCAAGCGCTCGAACTCGTCTACAACGCCGCCTCGCTCGTCATCGACACCCTCCGCACGTTCATTCTCATCGTCCTCTCCATCCTCGGGCCGATCGTCTTCGGCATCGCCGTGTGGGACGGCCTCGGCGGGTCACTCAGCGCGTGGTTTGCGCGATACATCTCGGTCTACCTGTGGCTGCCCGTCAGCTCGATCCTCACCGCACTCCTGACCAAAATACAGGTGCTGATGATCAGCAAGGACATCGCCGAACTACAGAATCCGGGCTACGTCCCCGACTCGGGCGACTGGTACTACATCGTCTTTTTCCTGATCGGCATCGTGGGCTTCTTCTGCGTGCCGACGGTCGCGGGCTGGATCATCGAGGCCGGCGGCGGCATCGGCAACTACGGTCGCAATGTCAATCAGACGGCGCAGCGCGGTGTGCAAGGCGCATATACCGGTGGCAAGGTGACGATGGCCGGAACGGGTGCCGCACTCGGCAATGCCGGCGGACGGATCAAGGGTTTACTCATTAAGTAAGTGGCTCTTAACATGTACTTACCTCTAACTACTTCATGCATGATGGAATTCAGATCACTCACCAACATAGAGACCTCGTTCAAGCAGATCCGGCTCTACGCCGCCGCTTTCGTTGTGTTGTGCATAGTCATTACAGGCATCGTCGTCTATTCGTCGTATGCCTTTGCCAACCGTCAGCGGGAGAAGATCTACGTCTTGGACAACGGCAAGTCGCTCATCCTCGCCCTCAGTCAGGATGCGGCCGCGAACCGTCCCGTGGAGGCGCGCGAGCACGTCCGCCGTTTCCACGAACTCTTCTTCACCGTCGCACCCGACAAGGACGCCATCGAGAAGAACATGGAGCGCGCCTTTCTCTTGTGCGACAAAACGGCATACGACTACTACCGCGACCTCGCCGAGAAGGGCTACTTCAATCGCATCATCTCGGGCAACATCAACCAGCGTGTGGAGGTGGACTCGATCCGCTGCGACTTCGATCGCTACCCGTACGAGGTGACGACCTACGCCCGTCAGTTCATCGTCCGTCCGAGCAACGTGACGGAGCGCAACCTGATCACGACGTGCACGCTGCAAAACGCCGTCCGCTCAGACAACAACCCACAGGGCTTCCTCATGGAGCACTTCCTCGTAAGGGAGAATAGGGACATTCAGACATATAAGAGATAAGCCATGAGCACGAGATATTCCCTCACCCGTCGCTACTTGCGGGCACATGTATGGCTGCATCGGCAGTGCGACCGCCTCAGTCCCAAGTGGCAGAAGCGGATTGTCTTCGGACTTTGCATCGTCTATTTCGCTTGCGCAGCAGCCATGATTGCGCAGCTCTTCCTTTCACAAAAGGAGGAACGGCTGCCCATTGATACAGGGAAGATTGCAGACAGCCCGATCCAGCGGGACAGCCTGCATCGCCACGTTATTGAACCCATAAAGACCTAACCTATCATGGACACCAAACGCAAAGAACAACTACAGCGCACCCTTGTCTTCTTGGGGCTGGGGCTGCTATTTACCCTGTCGATCTGGTTCATCTTCAAACCGTCCGCCGATGAACAGTCGGCCGCGGAGCAAGGGCTGAACAAGGACGTCCCACAAGCCTCGCCCGATGAGCTGCCCACAAGCAAGCTCAAGGCCTACGAGTTAGGGCGCGACGAAGAGGCGGAGGGTCGCAAGAGCCAGCTTCTCGGCACGCTCGCCGACTACTTCAACCGGGAGGGCGAGGCGAAAGCCGAACCGCAACCGAGCGAGGAAGTCCCCGCGGCTATCGGTCGGTCGATCGACAAGTACGAGGAGACTGCCCGCGAGTTGGAATCGTTTTACGACCTGCCCGCCGTGGAAGACGACGACGTCAAACGTGAACTCAATGCCCTCCGCGCCGAACTCGGTGCACTGAAGGAGGAGAAAGCCAAAGCGAACGGCGAAGTCGATCAATTGGAACTGTTAGAGAAGTCGTATCAGATGGCGGCGAAGTACCTGCCATCAGGCAACACCTCAACCTCACCCACACCAGAGAGGTCTACCGCCAAGCCACCCGCTTCTGAACTACCCGCCGCAGAGCTATCGCCCGAACGGGAGACGGTCGTCTCCTCGCTCGATCAGCCGATCAGTGACTCCGCCTTTATCACCGAGTATGGTTACAAAGAGCGCAACCTGAGCTTCCGCTCTGTCGGGAAGGCCACGCCTTCCATCGCCCGCAACACGCTGTCGGTCGTTGTCGATCGCACGACGACCATCCGGCAGGGCGACTTTCTCCGCCTCCGTCTCGCGGAATCGGCCCGCATCGAGGGCATGACGCTGCCCCCTAATACGGTGCTCATTGCGCAGTCCACGATCGACGGCAACCGGATGAAGCTCCATGTCACAAGTGTAGAACACGCCGGCCGCATCCTCGCCGTCAAGCTTTCCGCCTTCGATCTCGACGGACAAGAAGGCTTATCTATCCCCGGCTCTGAGGAGGTATCGGCCCTCAAAGAAGTGGGCGCGGGCGTCGGTGGAACAATCGGGACAAGCTTCACCTTCGCCTCGTCAGCCAAAGATCAGCTGATCGCCGAGGCCGCCCGAGGCGTGATGCAAGGCGCCAGTCAGCTTCTACAGAAGAAACTCCGTACGATCAAGGTGACAGTCAAAAGCGGTCATCGACTCTTCCTCGTTCAGGCCAAGTAATCCTCTATTTCATCATCTGATTCCCATGAAAAAACTCCTCCTATCCGCCGTCCTTTGCTGCGGATTCATCACTACAACCTTCGCCACAAGTACCGACACGTTGCGCACGCAGATGCGCTCCACCGGCGACCTGTATCAAGGTATGAGCCGTGCCATCCCCAACGGCCGAATGGTCGTTCCATACGGTCTTGAAGTGACGTTTGACAAGACGACGCACCTCATTTTTCCCGCTGCGATCTGCTACGTCGACTTGGGTAGCAACAACCTGATCGCGGGCAAAGCTGAAGGCGCCGAGAACGTGCTCCGCGTCAAGGCAGCCGTGCGCGACTTTGAGACGGAGACGAACCTTTCCGTCATCTGCGATGATGGCTCACTATACTCTTTCAACGTAAAGTATGCCGACGAACCCGAGAAGTTGTCTGTCGAGATGGCGGACTTTCTCTCGCAGTCCGATGGCCGTCTGCCAGCCAACCGCGCCGACATCTATTTCAAGGAACTGGGCCGCGAATCGCCCATGCTCGTCAAACTGCTGATGAAAACGATCAAGCAGAGCAACCGTCGCACCGTCCGCCATATCGGCGCGCGGCAGTTTGGCCTCGAGTTCCTGCTTCGCGGGCTGTACGTCCACAACAACCTCCTCTACTTCCACCTCTCGGTGAAAAACGAAACCTACCTGCCTTACCCGATCGACATGATCTCCTTCAAAGTCGTCGACAAGAAAGTGGTCAAACGAACAGCCATTCAGGAACGCGTGCTGCAGCCCCTGCGTGCCTACAACCAGCCGATGCGTGTGCGTGGCAACGGGTCGGAGCGCATGGTCTTCGCCTTCGAGGGCTTCTCACTGCCTGACGACAAGCAGTTAGAGGTCACGATCCACGAACGAAACGGTGGCCGGACACTCTCTTTCCGTGTGCAAAACGAAGACCTCCTTCGTGCCCGCCGCATCGATCACCTCAAACTCCAATGGCGATGAAACGGGCACTACTTCTGCTTATCGGCCTAGTTGCAACAGCCCTCACAGCGCATGCACAGCGCCTCTTACCGCGCCAAACGGGTGTCGAAATCACGGCGGGCGTCCCGGTGATTCAGAACGAAAAGCTGATCCAACCCGAGACTTTCACCGCAAATATTTCATTCACTCGCTACCTTAAAGCCGAGAATTACACCTTCCTCTCTGCCCTGTATGAACGGCAAAATTTGCCTTACGGGAAGGCGAACGTGCCGCTGAGTGACGCGCTCCTGCTGGCCGGATACATGCACCCGCTGCTCTCGGACGGCGGGAAGAATGCCTTTGTCTATGCGGGGTGCTCCGCATTGGCCGGCTACGAGGAGCTTAACCGCGGCGAGTCTGTGTTGTCCGACGGTGCGGAGCTGCTTGACCGTTCGCGCCTCGTCGGGGGCGGGGGCGTGCATCTCGCTGTAGAACTGTTCCTATCGGATCACCTGCTCTTTGTCGTCGGCGGCCGCGGACTGTTCCTCTTCGGATCGGAGGTACATCTCTTTCGACCTGCTATCTCGGCAGGTTTCCGCATCAACCTCTAACCCTAAAAGAATCATGAAAACGAACATCCGTAATGCGGCATGGGCGATAGGCGTCCTGCTCCTGGCCGGGTTTTGTTTGGTCGGCTGTGATCGCCGTCTGGACGTGCGAACGGTTTACCCGTTCCAAGTCACCACGATGCCCATCCCGAAAACCCTCGCGCCGGGCGAAGAAGTCGAGATCCGTTGCACGCTCGCGCCCGAACGCATCGTGAAGGGCACGCGCTACACCCTGCGCTATTTTCAGTACGACGGCAAGGGGGCGCTCAGCATCGGTCGACGCGGTAAGTCACTCACGCCGAACGATCGCTACGCCATCGCGCCGGGGCATTTCACCCTCTATTACCATTCACTCTCTGCCGAGCGACAGTCGCTCGAAGTCGTGATCGAGGACAATCACGGCCAGAGTCAAACGCTCGCCTTCGACTTCAACAGCAAGGAAAAGGAAGCTGACAGTGGCTATTCTTTGCTTTCACATCCCGATGAGCCGCTCACCGAGTCCGCTGGATCAAGAGCGAGCCAGTGAGTCGCTCTCCAGAGTCCATCGAAATCTTTTTTCATCGCCTATTTTGTTCATAACCCTGACATGAAAAGCATCTGTCCGCGACGGATCGGTGCTTTTGTCTTTTTATCCACCCCGAAAATATCTGACCACCTTATGAAAACGAAAATCGGACGCGGCCTGCTCGCGCTCCTTGTTTGTGTCCAAGCGCTCGCCGCGCCCAACGCGCAGGCACAGCGCGGAGCCGATCGGCTGTTCAGCCTTCCACGCTTCGAGCGCGCCGTCGCGTGCATCAAACATTACGAAGGGCTGCATGGCCCGAAAAACTATCCTTATGTCGGCTACGGTCACCGCCTGCTACCCGGTGAGCGGCTTTCGTGTACGATGACAAGACGGCAGGCGGATTCCCTGCTTCGCGCAGATCTAAAGAAACGGCTCGTCACGTTTCGTCGCTTCGGTCGCGACTCCTTACTTCTTGCCGTGTTGTCGTACAACGTCGGTGAATACCGTCTTTTGGGCTACGGCAAGCAGCCGAAGAGTCGCCTCGTTCAGAAGTTGGAATCGGGCGACAGAGATATCCGAGGTGAGTACACCTCGTTCTGCCGCTACCGCGGCAAAGAGCTGAAAGTACTGCGTTTACGACGAAAGGTGGAGTTCTACCTGTTTTATATTCCTTGATTACACAAAGTATGCCTCTTGAAAGTTCTATTTGCTTGCACCCAAAATTCAGACGATCAAGGTCTATTAGAAACTTTTGTCGCACATTTGTGCCCTTAAAGATGTCTTCTCCGTCGTAATTCCCTAAAAATGAGAAGGAGTTTCATATCAAGAAAGGACATCTGAATGATTGGTAAAAGGACGCAGTAAAGAATTGAAAATGTGCAATCTAGAAAAAACGGCCGCCTTCGAATACTTTGTAAGTAAACTAGTAGGCTTAGATTTGAAAAAGAGCCCAAGTGTGAAGGAACTCGACGTGGAAAAACTCAACAACAAGCTCTCTGAGTACTCCATGACGCGCTATATGAAGCTCCTCTACTTCTTCTGTTTGACAGATGCAAAACGAGAGATATATAATAATAATAGAAGGAGAGCCGAACTACCAGAAGAAACTGATCATAATGGTGGCTTGCTCAAAATCTTTGACAATTTCGCGGCATATCT
>CALHPT010000314.1 GCA_938036405.1 uncultured Tannerella sp. | reverse complement strand
AGCCCGAATCCTAGAACAGGCTCCCCCCTCGACCACGCCCGGCCTCGTCAATGACGGCCTGTAGGAACAGCCCAAGGAACGACATGAAGCTCCCCCTCAAAGCCATCACCCCGATACTCGTCGTTATGGTGACGTGCTCAGCGTGCCTGCCCTTTTCCCGAGGCTCCTCCGGGCGTTCTTCCGGCCGAGACACGGGACCTCGCGCATCGCAGATAGACTCACGATTCCTTGAATTTCCCTACACCTATAAGAAAACACCGGAGATCCAGGAGCAGACTGACGATCTGAACAACCGGTGGCCAGCGCTGGCGGCCACGAATGCGCACCTTACCCTTGCATTCTCGCGCCAAGTCCCTTTCGTGCCCGACATCGAACCCGAATTTTGGATGACCGGTGTCGCGACCATTTCCGATGATGCAATCACAATGCTGCTCGACAAGCCAAACAACTACAAAACTCTGCTGCCCGGCATCTACCCAGACCTGTACAAGTACGTCCCTGAGGACTGCAGCTTCACCAATATCGATCTTCAGTACGCGAACGACACTCTCCACGTTCCTTTATCGTCTCCCGGAGTGCCGCCAACAATTGATCCGATGGTTATCCAGGGTCTCGCAGTGTCACAGGACTGCCATTTGATGGTCATCACCGCCCTCGGCCACCGCGGCAGCTAAATGATGCTCCTGTGCAGGCTCCGTCAATAACAGCCGGAACGATCAGTCGAAGAAAAGGAAAACAAGAAGCTCGCACACAAGGCCGTCGTGCCGCTGCTCGCGGCCGTGGCGCTCGCCGCTGCGTGCAACCCGTTCACACCCAGGAACACGCCAGCGGCCACGCCGACTCAGTATCCGCAAGACCCGCGCTTCGCCGAATTTACGTACGAGACCGATGATGAGCTGAAGGTTCAGGAGCGCGTCGATTCGTTCAACGAACGTATGCCCGGACTGGGGGCGACCGACGGGCACGTTATCACGGCACATTTCCGAGATGGCGCCGACCGGCAGCCGACGCCGGACCGCCAATTCTGGCTGACCGGTGTCGCCGAGGTCCCCGACACGACGATCACCATGCTCGTCGATGACAACGTCGGCGGATCTTCGTTGTTGCCCGGCATCCACCCTCTCCTGTACGAGTACGTGCCCGAGGAATGCACTTTCACGACCGTTGACCCCGCCGTTGCAAACAAGGTCCTCGGCACCGATCCGGAAGCCATCTATTCGGATTGGGGCTCATTCGAAATCCGCGAGTTTGCGGTCTCCGCGCAGTGCAATCTCATCATCGTCACCGGCGATGGCCTCAACGCCTAGCCCGAATCCTAGAACAGGCTCCCCCCTCGACCACGCCCGGCCTCGTCAATGAC
>CALHPT010000313.1 GCA_938036405.1 uncultured Tannerella sp. | reverse complement strand
TTACAATTTCGCACTAAAACCGCCTCAGGAGTTTCCCTTCGTTAATCGCAACCCCCACTCTGACTGCATTTATTGCATTAAAATACCACCACAAAGAAGAATTGAAAAGCAAAAAAATCAAGGTATAATTGATAGATAGATATAGCTCATAGAGCCTAACCTCCACGCATGCTTTGACCGCAAAAAACAAAAGCCCCGAAGCACGTAAGTGGCTCCGGGGCTCTCTTGAGTTATGGTTGATAGGAGGATTTATTCCGTCGGTGGCTCCTCGTCGACGGCGGGCCTCAGCACAGTGTGCGTCATGCGATCCGTCGCGGCGTCATAGCCAAGCGTGATCGTGTCGCCGGGCTGGATATCTTCCAGCAGGACGATCTCGGCCAACTCATCTTCGATATACTTCTGTATGGCGCGCTTGAGCGGGCGGGCGCCGAACTGCACGTCGTAGCCCTTCGAGGTGACGTGCTCCTTGGCCTCGGGCGTGAGCTCGAGGTGGTAGCCCAGACTATCGATGCGGCGGTAGAGGTCGCTGAGCTCGATGTCAATGATGCGATAGATGGACTCTTTTTCAAGCGGATCAAACATGATCACATCGTCCACACGGTTAAGAAACTCGGGGGCGAAGGAGCGCTCGAGGGCCTTGCGGATGACACCGCGCGAATAGTCGCGATCGATCTCTGCACCGCGACCCTGAGGGTGGAAGCCGATGCCGCGACCGAAGTCCTTCAGCTGGCGTGTACCGATGTTGGAGGTCATGATCAGGATCGTGTTTTTGAAGTTGATCTGCCGACCGAGGCTATCGGTCAAGCGACCTTCGTCGAGCACTTGCAACAGCAGGTTGAAGACGTCCGGATGGGCCTTTTCGATCTCGTCGAGCAAGATGACAGAGTAGGGTTTTCGGCGTACTTTCTCGGTCAGCTGGCCGCCCTCTTCGTAACCAACGTAGCCCGGAGGTGCACCGATGAGTCGAGAGACGGCAAACTTTTCGAGATACTCGCTCATGTCGATGCGGATGAGTGCGTCTGCAGAGTCGAAAAGGAACTCGGCGAGCTTCTTGGCCAGATGCGTCTTGCCGACGCCCGTGGGGCCAAGGAACATGAAGGTACCAATGGGCTTGTTGGGGTCTTTCAGCCCGACACGGTTGCGGCGGATGGCCTTGACGATCTGGGCCACGGCCTCGTCTTGACCGATAATTTTCTGCTTTAGGAGGGTGTCCATATCGCGGAGCTTGTTGTTCTCGGTCGTAGCAATGCGCTGCACGGGTACACCGGACATCATGGCCACGACCTCAGCCACCTGATCGGCGTCGACCGTCTCGCGGTGCGCCTGCATTTCCTGCTCCCAACGACCCTTTGCCTCGTCAAGCTGCAGGAGATACTGTCGCTCCGTGTCGCGATAGCCAGCGGCCAGCTCGAAGTTTTGCGACTTGACGGCTGCCAGTTTGGCGTTCTTCGTCTCCTCGATCCTCGCCTCCAGATCCTCGATATGTTGCGGCACGACGACGTTGGCGATATGCACCCGCGATCCAGCTTCGTCCAGGGCGTCGATAGCCTTGTCGGGGAAGTTGCGATCGCTGATGTAGCGATCTGTCAGTTTGACGCATGCCTCGAGCGCGGCGTCGGTGTAGATCATATTGTGGTGCTCCTCGTAGCGTCCCTTGATGTTTTTGAGGATCTGCAACGTCTCCTCAGCCGTTGTCGGGTCGACGATCACCTTCTGGAAGCGGCGCTCCAGAGCACCGTCCTTCTCTATGTTCGTACGATACTCGTCGAGTGTCGTGGCACCGATGCACTGCAACTCGCCACGTGCCAGCGCTGGTTTGAGCATGTTCGCCGCATCCATCGATCCGGCGGCCGATCCGGCACCGACAAGCGTGTGAATCTCGTCGATAAAGAGGATCACGTGCGGGTTCTTGGTCAGCTCGTTCAGAAGGGCCTTGATACGCTCCTCGAACTGTCCGCGGTATTTCGTCCCAGCCACGACCGAGGCCATATCGAGACTCACCACGCGCTTGTCAAACAGCACCCGAGAGACCTTCCGCTCTACAATGCGTTGCGCCAATCCCTCCACAATGGCCGACTTACCCACGCCCGGCTCACCAATTAGCACAGGGTTGTTCTTCTTCCTTCGGCTCAGGATCTGCGCCAGTCGCTCGATCTCCTTCTCGCGGCCTACGATGGGGTCGAGCTTACCCTCGGCTGCGGCCTTCGTCATGTCCGTACCGAAATTATCAAGCACGGGGGTATCGCTCTGTGTAGGCGCTTTCTGGGCCGTGGTGCCAGTTGCCCCCCCGGGAGTAGGCTGTTGTGCAGGCTGCGAGGGCGGATCTTTCTTGAAGGGCGTGAAGCCTTCCTCTTCCTCCTCGTCGTCAGTAAATCCGTCGCGCGTTTCGCCGACCTCAGCCAAGCGATCCACACCCGTGATGGCACTAATCCGATCGTAGACCATGCGGTAGTTGATTCCGCTCTGGTTTAGGATCTGCGCCACGACGTTATATTCCTCCTTGAGGAGCGCTAGGAGGAGATGCTCGGTACGCGTCACGTCGCTTTTGAACATGCGCGCCTCGAGCACACTGATACGCAGCACGCGTTCGGTACTTTTGGTGACAGCGATGTCGCCCGGCGCGGTGTCGTCGACGGTGTTACGTATTTCGAGTTCGATATCTTGCTTGATCTGGGTTAGGTTGGCCTGAAAGTCCTGGAGGATGCGGATGGCATTTCCGTCGCCTTCGCGCAGCAGAGCCAACATCAGGTGCTCCGGTCCGATATAACCGTTCTGCAAACGGCCAGCTTCTTAGCGACC
>CALHPT010000312.1 GCA_938036405.1 uncultured Tannerella sp. | reverse complement strand
CCAGATTGTGGGTATCAACGACCTCTGCCCGGTGGATTACATGGCATACATGCTGAAGTACGACACCATGCACGGCCGCTTTGACGGTACCGTCGAAGCCGACGTGGAGAACAGCACCCTGACGGTGAACGGCAAGAAGATCCGCATCACTGCAGAGAAGGATCCCGCCAACCTCAAGTGGAACGAAGTGGGTGCCGAATACGTGGTTGAATCGACCGGCCTCTTCCTCACCAAAGAAAAGGCAGAAGGCCACCTCAAAGCCGGAGCTAAGTACGTCGTGATGTCGGCACCGTCGAAGGACGACACACCGATGTTCGTTTGCGGCGTTAACCTCGACTCCTACAAGAAGGGAACGCAGATCGTTTCTAACGCCTCCTGCACCACCAACTGTCTTGCTCCCATCGCCAAGGTGCTGAACGACAACTTCGGTATTGAAAGCGGACTCATGACAACCGTGCACTCCGTGACGGCTACGCAGAAGACTGTCGACGGACCCTCGATGAAGGACTGGCGCGGTGGACGTGCCGCCGGCGGCAACATCATTCCCTCGTCTACTGGCGCAGCCAAGGCTGTGGGTAAGGTGATCCCCGCATTGAACGGCAAGCTGACCGGTATCTCCATGCGCGTTCCGACCATCGACGTATCAGTGGTCGACCTGACCGTCAATCTCGCCAAGCCCGCCTCTAAGGAGGCCATCTGCAAGGCTATGAAGGACGCTTCGGAAGGCGAGCTCAAGGGCATCCTTGGCTACACGGAAGACGCCGTCGTGTCGTCTGACTTCCTCGGCTGTACCCTGACCTCCATCTTCGACGCTAACGCCGGTGTTTATCTCACCGACAAGTTCGTGAAGGTCGTTTCGTGGTATGACAACGAGATCGGCTACTCCAACAAGGTGCTCGACCTCATCGCACACATGGCTAAAGTAAACGGATGATTCGGGCTGCAATCCGGATTTCCGCTCAGTGAATAATGATTTTCTCGTGGAGCGTCACTCTCAGCAATGAGGGCGGCGCTCCGCTTTTTTATGCTGTATGGAAAAAGCCAAAGAACTCATCACCATCGCACAGCGCATGCGCGCCCTGGCACAGACCGGCCTTTCGTACTCCGTGAGTGATTACGAGACGGATCGCTGCCAAGAGCTGCTCCACCTCAGCGATCGCATTGCGTCCATCGTCAGCGGTCTTCCGGACGATGAAATCGCCGCTTGCTACCACCCCATGAAGGAGTACGTTACACCCAAAGTCGACATCCGCGCCGCCGTTTTTAACGAGCGCGACGAGATCCTCCTTGTGCGCGAAAAGGCCGACGGGCGTTGGGCCATGCCCGGCGGATGGTCCGACGTGGGCTACACGCCCACCGAGGTGGCCGTCAAGGAAACGAAGGAGGAGACGGGCCTCGATGTCCGTGTCGAACGCCTCCTAGCCGTGCTCGACAAGCGCTGCCATGACTATCCCGTCTCGCCGCTCTACGTCTACAAAATGTTCATCCTCTGCACCGTCACGGGCGGCGAGCTCGCCGGCACGTTCGACATCCTCGACCAGCGCTTTTTTGCCCTCGACAGCCTGCCGCCGCTCTCGCTCGATCGCACCCTACCGGAAAATATCCGCATGGTCGACGAGCTGCGCCGTCATCCCGAGCGCTCCGTGGTGCTGGATTAATGCGGGTTTGACCACGCGGGCTGCGCGGGGTTCCCGGCGTTTGCCTTGGCGTTTGCGCAGCCTGCGCGAGTCTCGCGGCGTTTGCTTTGGCGTTTGCGCGGGCCGCGCAAATGCCGCCGCATGGGCCGAAGAGCGGTGCGGAAAGGGAAAAATGACGGACTTTTGGGCCGTTTTTATCGATAACAAAAGGGAAAATGGAGCAGAAAACGAGTTTGCTGGGGATGACCATCGCGGAGTTGCGCACAGTGGCCGCAGAGGTGGGTCTACCGGCCTACGCGGCGAGTCAGATGGCTGATTGGCTGTACAAGAAACGCGTGTCGGAGGTGGCGGAAATGACCAACATTGCGCTACGGAAGCGGGAAGCGCTGGCCGCGGGCTACACCGTGGGCGCACGCGGGCCGGCGGAGGCGGCGCGATCAGAAGACGGGACGGTGAAGTACCTTTTCGAGGCCGCCGCGGGGCGCTTCGTGGAGGCGGTCTACATCCCGGCCGAGGAGCGAGACACGCTGTGCGTCTCGTCGCAGGTCGGATGCCGCATGGCGTGCCGCTTCTGCATGACGGGGCGGCAGGGGCTGGGGGCGAACCTGACGGCGGGCGAGATCATGAACCAGATCCTCCAGTTGCCCGAAGTCGAATCGCTGAGCAACCTCGTTTTCATGGGCATGGGGGAGCCGCTCGACAATGTGGAGGCCGTACTCAAGAGCATTGCCTGTCTTA
>CALHPT010000311.1 GCA_938036405.1 uncultured Tannerella sp. | reverse complement strand
TCCCACCCCTTCCAGCCGATTGTACGATACAATGAGTCCTACCCCTTCCGGCCGATTGACTCGATCAATCATTTCAGCGCGGCCATACAAAACGAAATGCCGGGCACACGCTTGTTTGCGTGTACCCGGCATGCTTCCCGTTTCCGGCTTCGTGTTTAGTTTTTAGATCACTCCGCCTTGATCTTATCGCCAGCCTCCTTGACGATGCTGCGATAGTACTCCTCGTCGTAGCCGGGCCACTCCGGAGCGTCGGGCAGGCCGTACGGATTGCGCTTGAAGTGGCCGTTCTCTTCCTTCTTCACATTGCCGTCGATATACTTCACCAGGAGGTACTCGCCCAGCTCCTTCCAGCGTGCAGTGGCAGACTCGGCCGTGGTGGTACTGAACCACGTCAGGAAGCGACGCGCCTCCTCGGGGCTCTTTTCGTAGAGCGTCTGAGCCGCCTTGTCGATGGCCGGGATACGATCGCGATAGCCATCCTCCAGCTCCGACTGCACCTTGCGGATGTCCTTAATCATGAAGCTGTACTTGTGGTAGGCCATGTTGGCCACCCAGTTGTGAATCCAGAAGGCCGATGTCCACGAGAAGGTCAGCAGGTCGCCGTTGCCCTCGCGATAGCACTCCGGCACAGCCAGCGTGGAGGAGTAAACGGGCGTGAAGACGGCCGTGTTGGCGTCGTCGACACCGAACCAGAGGATACCGCCGATCTCGTCCGGCAGCCAGTTGCGCATCTGCGGCACGATCACGAAGCCCGTCTGCTGCGTAGCGATGGCGCGTTCGTGGAGGTACTTCTGCCCGTCGACGGTGAAGTTCATCGGACGCCAGCGATAAGGCACCTTGTACGCACCCGATCCGGGCTCCTCGACCATGTCCATGCTCGTGCCCTCGTAGTGGTCACGCATAGCGTTCTGCACGTCTTGTACAGAGATCTTACGCGTGGGGCGCACGTAGAGCGGCATCGGCTCCTTCGAGGCATCGCCACGGACGAACTGTTCGTACTTGCTCATGTCCGTGAACTTGCGGAAGAAGGCCCACACGCGAGCCTCGCAGGCACGCAGGCCATCAAATTCGTAGGGGCAATAGGCATTGACGAAGCTGAAATCCTTGTCGGCGCCCTTGAAATAGCCCTTCTCGCGGGCGAAGGAGACGATGTCCGGCGAGTACATACAGTTCTCCTTGTCGCCGAATGGGATGTGGTGGATACGCGCCTGATTGGCGTGGGCCGAGATGCAGTCGTCCGGGATGCGGATAGCCACCCATACGGCGCCCTTGCGGCCGGGTCCCTTGCCGATCATTTCCATGATCCATGCCTCGTTCTTGTCGGCGATGGTGAACGATTCGCCGCTGCTGTAGTAACCGTGCGCAGCCACGAGGTCGGTCATCACCTTGATCGCTTCGCGGGCTGAGCGCGAGCGCTGGAGGGCGATGTAGATCAGGCTGCCGTAGTCCATGATGCCGGTCGAGTCCACCAGCTCGTGGCGCCCGCCGAAGGTGCTCTCGGTGATAGCCACCTGATGCTCATTCATGTTGCCCACGACGGAGTACGTCCGTTCCACCTGCGGGATGCGTCCGAGCGGTTTGCCCGTGTCCCACTCCACCACGTCGAGCATGGCGCCCTTCGGGTGTGTCGCTGCCGGCCAACGATACATCACGCCATACAGCGTGTGCGAGTCGGCCGCATAACTGATAATCACTGATCCGTCAACGGATGCTTTCTTGCCCACTATCAAGTCGGTGCAAGCCTCGGCCTTCGTCCCGCCCATAGCCAGGAACAATGCGGCCGCTAATGCGATAGCATACTTCTTCATACGATACTGTTTGATGTTTCTCTATTGTGTAAATAAATCTTGTGGCCAAAGGTAGATGAATTGTCAAGGGGAGGCTCAACCGACTGCGTCTTACCGTCAATTGCCCACTGCGCCCCCTATTTTTGTCATCCGATTATTCACTCTATTAAACAACAAGCACAATGGAAACACGAATTCATCATGCGCCCCCCATGCGGCGGGGGATCATCCCCGC
>CALHPT010000310.1 GCA_938036405.1 uncultured Tannerella sp. | reverse complement strand
GGCCGAGATCTTTGCCGTGGGTGATCTGGTGACGGCGCGCGTGATCGAAGTGGGCGAAAACAACCGTCTGAAATTCTCCATCCTCGACGAGATCAGTAAGTCCATCGCCACGCGCTTCCATCCGGGCGAGTACACCTATGCCCGACTGATCTCAAAAAACAAAGGCTCCTATCGCTGGGTGTCGGAAAAAGGCTATCCGCTCTATACCGTACCCTCATCCTTCGATACGGAGGATCCGGAGGTGGATGACATCTATATGCTCCGCCTGACGAATGTCAATCGTACGGGTTACGTGCGCGCCGAGATCGAAGAAATGGCTCCGGAAGACATGGAGATCGATCTACAGAAGGCCGTCGCCGCTCTGGTGGGCTATTACGTGGACGAGCGCCGTCCGGATAGCGGTGAGCCGAGCGAGCCGGAAGCGACGCACCATCCGCACAGCGAAGCGCCGAGCACGCTCAGCCCCGACTACGTCCGCCAACTGATCTATTTGATCGATCTCTACACCGAGTCGACCGACGATCACGTCCTCCGCTTCAATCTCTGCCAGACGGCCCGTCTGTTAGCGGGCATGATTGACGAGCAGGCCATCGTAGCCTACTACGACCGACGCATTCTCTACCTCACCGAGCTGCATCACTTCATCAACAAGCGCTCGGTGACAGTCGGCGTGATCGACGACGCCTCTATCGAGCGCTTTCCGCGATTAGCCTACGCACGGACTATTCTATCCTTGCTCGCGCTGGATAAGGACGACCCCGCGGCTATCGACACCTTGCGCGAGGGCATGCAGTCGGAGCGGAAGCAAACGGCCGACTTGGCACGGCTGCTACTCATCCGGCTGCTGGCAGGCGATGCTTACCCCGATCTCTATGCCGAGGCCGACGCCGAAGTGCGCTCTCTCCTGGCCGTCGAAGAGGAGAAGGACCCGGATGGCGAATCCGATGAGATTGACTTTGGCCGCGAGACGAACACCCGCGAATTCAAGTCGACGATCGTGTTCCCACCCAACAACAATCTCATGCCCGACGTGGATCGGCAGATGGAGCGCATCCTCATGGCCATCTGCGGCTTCCTTAACGCAGAGGGCGGCGTGCTCTTCATCGGCGTGAACGATATCGGCTATCCCAAAGGCATCGAGCCTGACCTCACTTACCTGCACGCCAATGTGGACAAGTATCAGCTCATCATCCGCAACTACATTGTCAAAGAGCTGGGCAAGGACATCAACGGACTGATCCGGTTTGACTTTCACGTCTTCAGTGGCAAGACCGTCTGCGCCATTTCTGTCCCGGCCTACCACGAGGTCGTATACTATCGCGACGTGGTTTGGCAGCGCCAAGGCAACTCCACTCGTCCGCTTGACGTGCCCGACATTCGCCTCCTCAAGGAGCGTCGGAAAAACCTCCGGCCAGCCCTTCGCATCACCACACCGGCCTTCGGCGAGGCCAAGGAAGAGGCAGAGCGTGAGGTGGAGAAAGTGTTCCCCGTCAGCATCCCGACCTATACGCCCGCTGCGGTCGCTAAACCACGCCCGACGGCTAAGCCGGAGCGAACCGCATCCCCCGCCGACAACGAGCCGGACCGCATCGGCACCTCCGCTCTCGCCACCGACCGCGAACAGGAAGCCACGGCCTACTTCTCCATCCTCCGCTCCGGTCGTTTCGTAATCACCCACAAGGAGCCACACCGCAGCGACGCGCGACTCACGCTACCCATCTACGACGACCATCTCGACGGCTATCTCATCTATGTCTACGAGAACGGCTATGCCAATCGCGTCGCGGTTTCGACGCTCCTCTCCAAAAAGCCCGACTACGAATACGCGAATGCCATGTTCGGCCAGTCGCCCCTCCTTTTCGCCGCCTTTGCGCGCCCGGACGACGTCGTCTACCTTAAAGTTTCGTCCAAGAGTGGCGAGTTCATCCGCACCCTCTCCCCGAAAACGATCAAGCTCAACACAGACCTCTCGCTCCGCGGTACCTCCCTCTACACCATACCCTTTGGGCGCATCGTGCAGACTGATATCCTCAACAAGGATCAGGCGCGCGAGGTGGAGGACATCCGCAGCGAGGTCCCGACGTCACTCGGTTCGCCCGCACAATCCTTTTCCTTGATCCGTACGGCGATGTACCTCAGCAACCTCTTGAACGGCTCGCGATGAAAAACATACTCCCCGCCACCCTCCTCATCGTCGACGACAATCGCGGCATACTCTCTGCCGCCGAGCTGCTCCTCCGCGGCCATTTTCGCCGAGTCGTAACCACCAACAACCCCGAACGCATCCGTGCGCTCATTCGCGACGAGTCGCCGGATGTCGTCCTGCTCGATATGAACTTTCACGCCGGCATCAACAGTGGAAACGAGGGTCTGTTTTGGTTGGCCGAGATCCGGAAGCTACGCCCTGCACCCGCGGTGGTGCTGTTCACCGCCTACGCGGACGTCGACCTCGCCGTGCGTGGCATAAAGGAGGGCGCGGCGGATTTCGTCGTCAAGCCGTGGGACAATGAGCGCCTCGTCAGCGCCCTCACCGAGGCCTATCGTGCGCATGCCGAAGCTCGACGCCCCGATGCCCCGCCCGCGCCTGCCCCGGCCGACGCC
>CALHPT010000309.1 GCA_938036405.1 uncultured Tannerella sp. | reverse complement strand
TGGGGTTGTGCCGGGCATTTACCTCGCTCTCCGGCTACAATTCTTCCCGATGTCTATCGTAGAAGAAAATACGGGGGTCGTCGGATCATTGAAACGGAGCTGGGAGATCACACGCAGCTCAACACTGAAGCTCTTCCTGCTCATGCTCGTCCTGATCGGCCTCATGCTGGCCGGATTCGCTTTGTTTCTGATCGGCATCTTCGTGGCGCTGCCGCTGTGCGGACTGATGAGCTGCTACGCATTTCGCCGTCTGACAGTATCGACCACTTCATAAAATCAAGATACATACAGGATGAATCATTTATTCGGTATAAAAGACAAAGTCATCGTCCTGACAGGAGGCTACGGAATACTGGGACGTTGCATCGCCAAACATTTGGCGCGCGAAGGAGCGAAGGTCGCCATCCTCGGACGTAACGCCGAGAAAGGCAACCGGTTGAAAGAGGAGGTGCGCAAACTCGGAGGCATGGCCATGTTTCACGCGGCCGACGTCATGCGCCGCGAACAGCTCGAAGAAAGCCGGCAAGCCATCGTGCAAGCATTCGGAAGCATCGACGTGCTGATCAATCTGGCGGGAGGAAATATGCCGGGCGCTACGATCGCGCCGGATCAGACGTTTTTCGATCTCGACCTCGACGCCTTCAGGCAAGTCATCGACCTGAACCTGTTCGGTACGGTACTCCCGACGATGGTATTTGCCGAGGTCATGGTCGAGCAAAAGAAAGGAAGCATCATCAATATCTCGTCCGAGGCATCGCTGCGACCGCTTACGCGCGTACTGGGCTACGGATGCGCCAAGGCGGCCGTTAATAATTTCACCCGGTATCTGGCCACCGAGCTGGCTACGAAATTCGGCGAGGGACTGCGGGTGAACGCCATCGCGCCGGGGTTTTTCCTGACCGAACAGAACCGCACGCTGATGACCAACGCCGACGGTACCCCGACGGAGCGTTGCCAACGTATCGTCGCACACACGCCTTACGGCCGACTGGGCAAGCCCGAAGAGCTGTTGGGCACGGTACAGTGGCTGGCAGCCGACGCGTCGGCTTTCGTGACGGGCACGGTGATACCCGTCGATGGCGGATTCGACGCTTTTTCGATTTAATCACACGCATACACCTTTAAAATACATACCATCATGACAAAAAAACAATGGTCGCTCGTCGTACCGACGAGTATGGGGGTGCGGCTGACGCCCACCGTGCAGGGACAGCCGTTTCATACGAGCCACTCCATGTTGATGCAGGCTACGAGCGCCGAAACGAACGTGGCGACGGTGGCCGCATCGCTCGGACTGCCGGTCAAAGCGCTGACGACGTTCGTCGAAGGCAGCCCCGTGGCACAATTTATCAAAGCCGACCTGCGCAGCCGCGGCATCGCCTGCGAGGGGCGCGAAGTGCCACAGGGCGGGCCGTGGGGCTTGCGTCATCAGATCAATATGGCCGACAGCGGTTTCGGCGCGCGGGGGCCGCGCGTGTGGAACGACCGCAGCGGCGAAGTAGGCCGCACGCTGAACGTGCGCGATTTCGACCTCGACCGTCTGTTCGGGCGTGAAGGCGTGGAGATGCTCCACCTTTCAGGACTGATCGCGGCACTCTCGGACCAAACGGGCGAATTTTGCCTCGAGCTGGCACGCACGGCCAAACAGCACGGCACACGGATCTCGTTCGATCTGAATTACCGCGCCTCGTTCTGGGAAGGACGCGAGCGAGCACTGCGCGACGTCTTCGCCCGGATCGCCTCCGTGGCCGACATCATCGCAGGTAATGAAGAAGACTTTCAACTTTGCCTCGGTATCGACGGGCCGGAGACCGGAGGAAAAAATATCGAAGCCAAAACGGAGCGTTTCAAAGAAATGATCCGGAAGAATGAGTTCTTTCAGTGCCGGATGCAGCCCCCAGCCTTCGGTCCCTTTTATACAGTGCGGCACGGGAAGCATTTTCCCCTCCTGCGTGGATAGATAGTCCTCTCCATGCGTATCCAAGGTGGCATAGACCATTTCCTTCGGATAGGAAAGAATCTTCTCTTTTACTTTATATAAAGGGAGTTCACGCCTATGACACACGAAGAAAACGAGAAGCGTCTGGCCTATCTTAAGAAC
>CALHPT010000308.1 GCA_938036405.1 uncultured Tannerella sp. | reverse complement strand
TAAGTAGAGATACAAGATGAGAGTAAAGATTTTCATGGGCATGGCGTTGCTGATGGCGGCTGTGCTGACCCTGACCTCGTGCGGCAAGGATGAATCGTTCGCCAGCAAACAGCGGGCTGAGCGTAAGGCCGTCGAGAAGTTTATCAAAGACCGCGGCATTGAGGTGCTGCACCGCTATCCTGCCAATGGCGTCTTCGGCAAGAATCAGTATTACTTGATCGACGACGATCTGAACGAGGGCAACGTCTACCTGCACGTGATCGACTCCGGCAATGGCAATCGCGCCGTACAGGGCCGCACGGATGTGCTCATGCGTTGTAGCGGCGAATACTTCTTCAGCCGAGACACGGCAATACCGTTCAACACCTTCGTCAACGAGGCGCCGCCGATTGAGTTTGTCTATGGCACGGCGCAGTATGTCTCCTCGCGAGGTCGCTTTGGTGCCGGAAACAATGTCGTTTACAACCTAGCCGGTTACTACCTCAGCCCCGGCGTGGAGTCGGCTCTGCGCTACGTGGGTGAGAACGCCACCGTCAGCCTGATCGTTTGCTTTGCCGACGGCAGCGCGCAACAGTTGGATAAATACGAACCCATATTCTATGATCGGGTGACGTTCCGCTTCGGGAATTGACCGTCACACACGGAAACCCAATCATGCAAAGGCTCGGGACCGGATGGATCAACCCATCGGTTCCGAGCCTTTCTATCTTATACGAGCGATCCGCCTCGCCCGAGCGACTTTTTGCGTCACTTTCGACCCAGCGGCTCCGTCAAGCAACTTTTCGCATCACTTACGACCCAGCGGCCTCGTCAAGCGACTTTCTGGCGTCACTTTCGACCCAGCGGCCCCGTCAAGCGACTTTTTGGGAAGCCTGTGACCCAGCGGCCTCAGCATGCGGCTTGACGACCCGATCACATAGCCTTTTACGCCTTGCTGATCGCTTGACGAAGCAGCGTAGCAGAAAGCAACGTGGCGCCTAAGCCCGCCAAAGCCGCAAGGAACGTAGACAGATACCCCTCGTCCGCAGTGAACTGATAATCGGCCCAAGGGGCGTGCGCGAAGTTGGGTGCATCGGGCAGTAGGTGGAAACTGCTCAGCGTGCCCTCCAATGCGTCGGGGGAGGCGGACGCCAACGGTGCCAGCAGGAGGGCACCGATCAGCAGAATACCGTAAACAGTCCACGCGGACGATTGGGCTGCCGAAGAGGCCTTCCTCGCTGTTGTCGGCAACGGTGTCGATGAAAGGAGACGGTAGAGCAGGAGCGTAACGACTCCCTCGCCTACGGCCACGGGGATATGGTTGATGGCCAGCGAAGCATAGAGTGCTGGGCTACCGACCCCGGCAGCGAACAGCTCGGCGATGAGTGCCCCTACGGCTGCCATCACGGACAGTCCAGCGGCGACAATCAGCGACACGGACTGACTCACGCGCGCCTGGAGTCGTTCGTGGAGGATGCCCCCTAAACCTGCTCCGATGAGCGCCATGTTGAGGGTGTTCGCGCCGAGCATCAACAAACCGCCGTCGGCAAAGAGGATCGTTTGCAGGAGGAGAACGAGCGATACGCTGAGTATGCCGAAGGGTACGCCAAGGAGGCTCGATGCGAGGAGTCCGCCGAGGGCATGGCCCGACAGGCCGGATCCGATAGGATAGTTCAGCATTTGAATCGCGAAGACGGTGGCACTGACAAGCGCAAACCGTGAGACTGATGGACGGGTGTCCGACTTACGAGCGAGAAGTGTGGCTGCGGATACTCCGCCGATGGCGATTGTTGCCGTTACGGGGCAAATGCTGCCATGAAGCATTTCTGATGGGATGTGCATGATGTGATGTTGTTATGCGGCTATGCCGCGGTAGTAAAAACGTGGTGAGGCGACCTATCGGCCGCAGTAACTGAGTGCTTTGTCCGGGACGTTGCGGTGGGCCTCCGGCCCGCCCGATAGGGTCTGCGGCTGCGCCGCAGGTGTCCACTGCCCGGATGGATCACGGGGTAGGTGTAGCGAAAGAGTCCGTTGTGCAGCCCGAGTAGTCATCCGAAGGCGACGCCCGGAGCACCCCGTCCGGCTGACGACTGATTTGCTTCAAGGCGCGCGATCCTCCGCGTCGTCCGAGTGGCTGCACGCCGTGAGCGAAGCTATCAGCCCCAAGGCGAGACACAGCGTCGCTATTCGCCCCATAAGTTCCGCCGCTTGTTGGATATATGTTCCACCATCTTATGGGCCAGTGAAATGTGATCCACATCGACAATCATCTCCGAACCGAGTATCTCTTTCGTGCCCGTGGCCATAAATTCGGCCACGCCGGGCGACCCCTGCACGGGGGCGTACACGCTGTGATAAGAGTTAATGCCCAGCAAACGGAAGGAAAGGGCGGCGCAGATACCCTTCTCGTTGCTCCATTCCGGCGAGGTGAAGGCGTAGGGCATGTCTTTGATCGCAGCCCCCGAAGCGGCGGCTATGCCGTTGAAGAACGCCGAGGCACGCGCATTGTCGAGACACTCGCCCAGATGCCATACCGGAGGCTGGTCGACGAGGAATTCGCGTAGTCCGTCGCCACACCATTCCAGGGCCTTCTTGGAGCAGAATCCCAATTTCAGCAACCCAAATGATGCGCATCCGTTGGTGAAGATCAGAATGTCATTCTTGAGCAGGATCTGTGCCACCTCAACGATTGCCTTTTCGTAGACCAATCGGGGATTGTTGCAGCCGACCAGGTTAACGATACCGCGAATCTTACCTGTCCGCAGCGCGTCCGACAAGTCGCGCAGGCCGCGCTCGAAGTGTTGTCCGGCCCATTCGACAGAGAATCCCATCTCCGCCTCCACCTCATACTGCGGGATCTTCACCGGGACGTCGCGCCGATCGGCAAAGCTCTCTATGCCCCGGGTGACAATCTTGCGCGCAAGGGCATTGATCTCGCCGATATTGGAGTGCTCGTGATCGAATCCGTAGTGTTCGGCGCCCGGAAGGCGAGCCGAATCGCTTGTGGTGACAACAGTCGTCCGGAAGCAGTGTGCCACTTCCATGATGGACGGGAAGACGTCCTGCACGTCCGCCACCCAAAGATCGATCGCACCCGTACCCAGCACGAGTTCTGACCCGACGGCGTTCGAGAGCGGGATGACCCCGCCGTAGCGATACATGGCCGAGAGACCCGAGCAGCATATGCCGTAGAACTGAATGCCCTTCGCGCCGTTTGCTCTGGCCAACTCGATCATCTCGTCTGATCGACCGACGCGCACGATTTCGCTAACCAACAGCGGGGAGTGTCCGTGCACTGCGATGTTCACGTAACCCATTCGGATAGCTCCCAAGTTAATCTTCGATGTACTTCGCTGGGGAAGGCCGTAAAGGCTATCCATAGCAATCGAAGATCCGAGACAGGACGACCAAGCGAACGACACGCCTGTACGCAGAAACTGTTGCATACAGTTGCGCCAGTCGCCATCGGTGCCTGTGGAAGTACGATGCAAACTCTCGAACGCTTCGTGATACGGACCCAGCGGCATAATCCCCGCCTTCTCCCAGGCCTCAATGCGTTCCTGCGGAGCGAAGGCGTAGAGCGTACGATGACGGTCGGGGACGGTGCGCGAGAGATCCTCCAGCAGGATGTCTGCCACTTCGCGGGCCAGCTCGTTGAGCGTTCGGCCCGTTTGATCGATCCCGAACGTCTTGCAGACGGCCCGTATCTTCTGTTCACCCTCGATAGCAATCGGCGCTTTGCCCTCGGCCGCGAGTTTCAGTGCCAACATACTCTCGCGCCCGCGTGCCCCATGGGCCGCAGTCCCCGCCGCGACATGACGCAATAGGTTGCGTGCCGAGATGAGATCTGCGTCTGCACCGCAGACTCCACGGGGCGCCTTCTTGGTGATTCGGCAAGGACCCATGAAACAGTTCTTGCAACACGTGCCCGCCAAGCCAAAGTTACACTGCGGTTGCTGGGCATCGAAGCGATCGAATACCGTTTCGAGACCCATTTCCTGCATGTGCAGCAGCATCTCTCGCACGGCGGGATCAGGCGTCTGTTCGATCACGCGTTGCTTATTAGAAAACGTTTTGCGGTAGGCATTCACCGCCGCCATATAGTCCTCCGTGCCGCCGTGTACGTGCGGGTGTCCGTGGCCGTGGCTATGCGGGTGTACATGGGTGTGCGAGTGTTCGTGGGGATGAACATGCTCGTCGTGGCTGTGCACATGATCGTGCGAAGAATGGGGTGACATGCGATAAAGAAGATTTTGAAGTGAATTTTTACGGCGACAAAGGTCCGGCCTTCCGCTGCGGTGTGGAATACCGCAGTTGCGGCATATTTCCATCCGTCGAAGGCTATCGTTCCGCCGGGAAGCATCGCTGTATAATAAGGTATAGCAACCCCTCGCCTCGTCCGCCCCACGGCGCCGCTCCATCTGACCGATCCTACGGCGTGTAGGCTATGCGCTGCGCCCACCTATCCCCTACCCTTTTCGTGGAATGATACCGCCGCGCACTACGCATTCACACCCCATCCGCCGGAACGAATCCGCCGCGCATCACGCATTCATACCCCATCTGCCGGAACGAAGTCGCCGCTCATCACGCATTCATACTCCATCCGCTGGAATGAATCTGCCGCTCATCGCACATTCATACCCCATCCAACTCTATGAAGACCTTACGGAATCCCTCACAGCACCTCCTCTATGCAAATGAAGCCTGTAAAGACTCTCTCCGGGCACCCGTTTGATG
>CALHPT010000307.1 GCA_938036405.1 uncultured Tannerella sp. | reverse complement strand
TGTAGTTCATTACAATCTACTTGGAATGCAATTACACACCGTGGTGTTTTATTACAATCCAGTTAGAATGTAATTACACACCATGGTGTTTTATTATAATCTAATTAGAATAGCATTATATGCTTCATGTAGTTGATCTTAATCTATTGTGTTTTGAAAAAAGCACCCACGTGTTTTATCTTATTCCATAGGGAAAGGAATGATTGACGCTGTCATTTGATTTCAAGGAACTTGTTTTGGGGTTGCTGATCAATGAAGTATTTTTGAATCATCGTGCAGGACGGTGTGCGGATGGTGAAGTTGTGGAACGTCGTTGTGAAACGCTCGCAGAGGCGGCTGTAGAAAGGCCTAAACGGCCTGTAGAGCGAGCTGCTTCAGGGTTTGGTGAAAAGAAATACTTTTGCTCACCCCGCTGCTGAAGGGGGGGAGTTCAAGGAGAATAAAATGATACAACAAACTGAATTCAATCAATTCCAGAAGTTTCTGGCCGAAACAGATGGGTATTTCCATGTGCTCGAACAGCAGGTTCCGGTGGAGCGACAGATGGAGTATTTCCAATTCTCAAACCGGCTGAAGCAGGAGCAGATCCCGTGGACGGAGGGAGACATTGAGGCACTTGAAATAGACCTCTATAACCCTGAATCGACGAAGGAATATAAGCGGCGCATCCTGGCCATCTTCGCCATCTCTGGCGACGTGACGGCCTACCGACGCCTGGAGCGCTACGTCCGGCTGGCCGATCGTGAAATGCAGGACTGGGCCTACATGGCGCTCATGGAGGGACGCATCATTCTGGAGTCGGAATTCTCTGATGAAAAGCAGATTTACATCTCTACCGGGCTGGGGGGCAAGGGGCAAAAGTTGCGCTTCTACCTGCTGTTCCCCGCGGCCGAGGGCATGACGATCGAGGGCTATCGGCGTGATGTGGTGGAGCGTGAGTTCAACTTCGCGTTGCAGCATGCCGATTGGGACATCGAGCGCCTTACGGTGCACCCGGACTATGCCGAGCTGGTGGTGCTCATGCCCATTCGCACGGATCTGAAGACGTTGCTTGACGGTGTCATCAGCGAATGCAATCAGTATGGCAACTTCTTGGAGAAGACGTACACCATCACGAATGTGAAGGAGATGAGTGAGGAGGAAATTTACGCTACCATCCGTGGCAGTCGCAAGAAAAACTTTTTGGAGGAAGAGCAATGACACAGCGCCTATCCATCATCATTCCCTGTTATAACGAGGAGGCCGTGCTGGCCGAATCGTATCGACGCACACGCGCCGTGATTGATCGCCTGCCCTGCGAGGGCGAAATCATCTACGTCAACGATGGCAGCCGCGACGGTACGCGTGGCATACTCGACGAGCTGGCCGCTGGCGATCCGAAAGTCAAGGTGCTCCACTTCTCCCGCAACTTTGGCCATCAGCCAGCCGTTTCGGCCGGTATCCACCAATGCTCTGCCGATCTGGCCGTGATCATGGATGCTGACCTACAAGACCCCCCCGAACTGATCCCCGACATCCTTGCCCTTCGCGAACGTGAAGGCGCCAACAGCGTCTATTGCGTCCGTCGATCGCGCGAGAAGGAGACTCTTTTCAAACGCCTCTCTGCACGCATGTTCTATCGCACGATGAACCGCATGAGTGAGGTCGAATTCCCACTTGACACGGGCGATTTCCGTCTTATCGACCGCAAGATCATGGACCAATTCAATCGCCTGAACGAGCATGGGAAGTACATCCGCGGCCTAGTCAGTTGGATCGGATTCAAGCAAGTGCCCTTCTATTACGAACGCAAGGCACGCGTGGCTGGCGAAACGAAATATCCCTTGAGCAAAATGCTCCGCTTCGCATCCAATGCCCTGCTCTATTTCTCCAAGAAACCGTTGAAATTGGCTTCAAGTCTCGGTTTTCTGGCCGTCGTTGTGGGTATTCTGCTTGCTCTTTGGACGCTATTGGGTAAAGTCTGTGGTTTCAGCCACGCTGAGACCGGCTGGAGCTCCATCATGACAGCCATAATTTTCTTCGGAGGCGTGCAACTGCTCACGATCGGTGTCCTCGGGCAATACATTGGCGTCCTTTTCGACGAGATCAAAAACCGCCCCGAATACATCATTGATGAGCGTCGTAATTGCACTGATTTGGAATCTACTACTGAGAGTCCTATCCATCGCTAACTTCCAGTTGAGAGGGCATAGCAAATTTGTAATTCATGCAAAAACACTAATGGAGCGCCTTTTTGCTCCGTGCGAAGTTGCGTATTCGAAGAATCCTTTTCTTCTTTGTCTCCGCATTCGGAAAGGGGAATGCACCATACAAACAAATCAATTATCAGCCTTTCTCTTTCCGATTCCGTATTAAAGAAATAGAATTACACTAAATGAAGAAGATTACACGACTATGTGCAGCCGTCCTGTTGCTTAGCTCAGGGGTTGTGTTCTCCACTGCTGTCAAAGCGCAGCGTGTGAACACATTCACAGTTGAACAACAAACCCGTATTGACTCCCTCAAACAGGGGTATATCGCCCAAGGTGTCCCCACGCATTGGGCTGAGAAGCGCGCAACGATGATCGTAGAGAATGAGGGTAAAGCTCAATTACGCTCTTCTAGTCGTCTCGCCACTCCTCATCCGGGTAGTATAAAGATTGATCGTGATCCTGATAATCCGTCAAATTATCATCCGATCTATCACAACTATACCCCAGAACAATTTGTGAAGAAGGTGCTCTTAAAGAATCCGGCTGCAGAGTCAGCAATTTCTAATGTGACTTTTAGAGGGTATAACTGGAATGGTTCAGCTTGGACTGGAAATGATCGTTCGTTGACTTACTTTGAGGGAGGTCAGCTTGGGTGGCCCTCTCGAGCCGACTTTCCTAATGGAAGATTAGGAATAGAGCGAGGATTGCTTTTGGCTACAGGCCCAACACTTTTGGCTGAAGGCCCAAATATTAGCACCGGAATGATGGGTGGTGGAGTCTCAGTTACTGGTGATCCCGATTTGTCAACCATATGTACAAATGTAACATCGGGCTCCATTCTAGAATTCGATTTTATCCCTTATACAGATAAGGCTACTTTTGATTTTGTATTTGCTTCTGAGGAATATGGAGATTTTTCAAACCAACATGGTGTTAATGATGCATTTGGCTTCTTTGTTTCCAAGGTCGGAGTCCCGGGGAGCGTTACAAATATTTCGAAGTTCCCCAATGACTCAGCAGTGACTATTTCTAACTCTAATTGGGGATATAATGCGAATGAGACTGTGGCTGGCTATGCGGGGAAGCCTGATACGACAGGATTTGCCACTGCTCATGCTACTGCTATAGGAACAGGTTTTCCGCTTCCAAGTGGCAGTACTATCGCAGTGGATCCTCAATGGACATGGATGAATCCTAGGGATGGAAATGGTTATATGGAGTATGATGGTCAAACAACGGTTTTGACTGCTGTGGCTCGTAATTTGATACGGGGCGAGCGCTACCATCTGAAGTTGGCAATATGTAATAAGCAGGATAACTCATATGGATCTGCAGTTTTCTTGGCAAACCTTGATTTAGGTACACCAGAAGTGGGGGTTAATCAGCCTTATATGGGAGCTTGGGATTCGAGATGGGATCGATATGGTTCAGATCATCTTTATAGTGGCTGTGCCCAATCAATGACCCTTAAGTTTCGGCCCGACCCTAGTGATCGCGAAGTCACGCTTACTTATTTGGGGATTGCCTCAAAAGAAAATATAAGGAGGGCGGATGGAAGTCCACTACCGGATACGGTGAAGTTAGCCGGAGGCGACTCTCTTATAACAATTCCCTTTAAGACTCTTACGGTCCCTCTTCGGGATAATGGTAAGGAAGGTGGTATCATGGCATGTATTGTTGGTGGAGGCTGTGATACACTTAAATCACCCAGTGGAAACCTTTTTAAATTCTTTACTGGTATCACAACAAATATAGAATTCATTGAGCGTGCCCCCGCTTATAAAGGAGTCTTTAAATTGAATATTACGGGTGGCTCGAATTACGTCTTTAGAAGTATAGATCGTGGGTTGCACTGGGAACTGGCACGCGACCCAGAAACGGGTGAAGAGCGCCCCTTTACCGCAGATCAGATGGATTATTTCAAAAATAGCGATCGTACGGTGTGGCTCAGAGAGCCCAATGCCTGTGCAGAGGTTCAGTTCTTCCACTATACAAAGGACACTTTGATAGGTCCTGCTCATGCTGCTAGTCTTGTTCGCCAGGTTGTGCTCCCTGAGGTGCCAGGCTTGATATCGAGCTATGCTCCTGGTATTTACCATGTAAATTCAGGCAACAATATGATGTTCCGATTGATGCCTACGGGCGTGAATGCCGGTAAGGTGCCGGTGGTAGAGACGGGAAGAACCTCAATCCCCGACAAACAAGGTGTACGTGTAGTCAGCAATGGCGATGGTACTTATACGGTAACGATTTACCGGATTCGTGAAGCGATCGATCTGCGAATCTCTTTTGCAGCCCCGAACAGTAATGTGGAAGCTGACGGTACGTCGATCTACGCAGAACGTGAGGTGCTCTATGTGACGAGTCCTACGGCTAACACGGCCAAAGTTTATAATGTGAGTGGCGCGTTGGTTCGTACGATGACTCTCTCTGCAGGCCAGACGGTTCGTACGGCTCTTCCGGCAGGCTTCTATGTAGTGGCTTTAGGAAATGGAAATACGCATAAAGTGATTGTGAAGTAAGTGTTGCGCTTACGAATAAAAGAGATAAGAGTTGAGTCTGTAAAGATTTTAGTTTCATAGCTTTTTTTGTGGGAGGCCCTGGGGCGTGATGTCTCGGGGCTTCTATTTTTTATATACCGATCTCAACTCAGACATAACCGGTAAAGATGATTCTATGGGAATTAAGAAGCTGTTTGGAATTTATTTCGGAGGATATACAGCGGATATTTTCAGGGATTTGTTTCATCTTTTAAGGAGCATAGCGAGCTACGTAACGAAAACGAGGAAACAAAAGGGCGGAAACAGACCTAGATAGCCCCGAAATAGAAGGGGAAAAGCTCCGTCCAAAGGCCTCCTTAAAACAATCATCCAATAAATTCAAGACAGCTTTTAAGTCTGGCTTGATAGGGGCGGCTTCATTTACAGCAGTTATTGCTTCATATGCGGCCCTGTGAAGCCTGCTTAACAGCACAATAAAGACCGTATTGATAGTGCTATTAAGTTGGTCTTCACAGAGAGATTAAGTTGGTCTTCACAGAGAAATGAAGTTGGTCTTCACAGAGAAATGAAGTCGGTATTTACGGGATGATGCTATGAAGTCTGCATAATCATCGGTCCACTGTCGTAACCTATCTATTCGAAATATGCATGGCTGAAAAAAAGAGGCTCGTAGAGGGGATTATGCCTTACGAGCCTTTTTGCTATTGGTGTATGTGAGAGGGGTTAGGGGCGGGCGAGGTAACGCTCCAGTCCTTCATGGCGCAGGCGACAAGCGGGACAATGCCCACAACCGTCGCCAAGGACGCCGTTGTAACACGTGAGGGTCTCGCGGCGGACGAGGTCGAAGACGCCGAGGCGGTCGGAGAGAGCCCAGACGTCGGCCTTGTCGAGCCACATAAGCGGGGTATGGATGACGAACTGTGCATCCATTGCCAGGTTGAGCGTGACGTTAAGCGAACGAACAAACGTGTCGCGGCAGTCAGGATAGCCACTGAAATCGGTCTCAGAGACGCCTGTAACGAGGTGACGGATGCCACGTTCGGCAGCGTAGACAGCGGCCATACTCAAGAAAAAGAGATTACGACCGGGCACGAACGTGTTTGGTGGGCCCTCTGCGGGCTTCTCACTGTCCATGAGTATGCGGGTGTCGGTGAGGGAACTGGTGCCGAGGGAGGCGATGAAAGACGCGTCGAGCACGTCCCACGCTACATCAGCCGTACGGGCGATACGTTGCGCCACGTTGACCTCCTCACGGTGCTTTTGGCCGTATAGGAAGGTCAGTGCGTGGACCTCTGCGAAGTGTTCCTTGGCCCAAAAGAGGCATGTGGTGGAGTCTTGTCCACCGCTGAAGACGACGAGCGCGACGTCGTGACGTGTATCGGTTTTCATAGCTCCTTAACCTTCCAAACGTTGTATGAGATACCCTCGTCGTATGCATCTGTTTCGTCGACGCGCTTGATGTAATGCACCACGCGAATGGTCACGGGCAGGATGAGGATTTCATAGAGCGTCTTGAGCAGTGCCTGCACTGCGATCATCTTCAGTAGCTCATCGGCCGGGATGATTCCACCGAAAGCGATGGGGAAGAAGAGGAGCGAGTCTGCACTTTCACCCACCAACGTGGAGAGGATGGCGCGCGCTGAGAAGTTGCGGCCTGCAGACCGAATCTTCATGCGGCTCATCACATAGGCGTTGAGGAACGACCCAACGAGGAAGGCCAGTAGGCTGGCTGCAGCGATGCGTGGGGCGAGTCCGAAGACAAAATTGAAGGCCTCCTCGCCCTCCCAAAACGGCGCGGCGGGTAGCATAACGGCTACCTGGCTGAGGACGATAACGAGGAAGTTCATTGCAAAGCCTAACCAAATGATGAGGCGTGCCTTGCGGTAGCCCCAGACCTCGGCGATGCAGTCGTTGATGATGTAAGAAATGGGGAAGACGAGTAGGCCGGCGGTGACGGAAAGGATGTTTCCATCGGCCATTTGCCAAAGCCGCACGACTTTGGTCTCTAACAGATTTGACGCTACCAAGCAGGTGCAGAAGAGCACGCCGAGCATCATGAAGGATACGGATACTTTACTTTTCATCTATCTTGTTTTTAACGTGGTGTTCAAGCACACGGGAGGAGTGAGGGGCCTTGTATTGTTTACGGCAGCGACCGCTTATTGACCAGCGTTGATCTTGATCTAATGAAAAGCGCCCGGCTCTACAACAGGGCAAAGTCGGACGCCCTCTCTTCAGTGTAAGCTGTGTGAAACAATTTAGAGTAGTGGAGCATACGAGACTCGAACTCGTCACCTTTTGATTGCGAACCAAATGCTCTACCAAGATGAGCTAATGCCCCATGTTTGCCCGTTTCCCTCCGGAAATGACGGGGCAAAGATAGATGGATTTTGAAACCGCATTTTCGCTTGGGTACCGCGCGTTGTCGGGGATGCTCTATGCGCTATCTGTCCCACGGGGGGGGGAGAAAAAGGAAGCGGGCATGCAGAACTGATTCGTTCTACCTGCCCGCCTCTGTTGTCGGTAAAGCCGATTGGCGATTACTTCTTGTAGCGGTTGCCATAGCGGCTCATGAACTTGTCGACGCGGCCGGCGGTGTCTACCAGTTTTGCTTTGCCCGTGTAGAAGGGGTGCGAGCTGCTGGAGATTTCAAGCTTAACCAAGGGATAGGTCACGCCTTCAATTTCGATCGTCTCTTTCGTGTTGATCGTGGAGCGGGTGATGAATACCTCTTCGTTCGACATGTCTTTGAACGCCACCTGGCGGTAGCCTTCCGGATGAAGTCCTTTTTTCATTGCAGTGCTGTTTTTATATGTATAAAATTGATTCGTTTCTTCCTGTGAAACAGTGCGCAAAAGTAGGATAAATGTCTATTGGCGCAAGAAGTGAGACACTTGCGGAGCGCGTCAGGCCTGCTCGTAGGCAGCGCGGCCCGTCTCGTAGACGTTGCGGCCCTGACTGTCGATGGCGACGATGACGGGCAGCTCTGTGACGGTTAGGCGGCGGATAGCCTCGGGGCCGAGGTCATCGAAGGCGATCACTTCGGCTGTGTCGACGCAGCGGGCCATGAGGGCGGCTGCTCCGCCGATGGCGGCAAAGAAGACGCCGGTGTATTGCTTCAATGCGTCGACTACTTCGGCGTTACGGAGGCCTTTGCCGATCATCACTTTCAGGCCTTCACGGATGAGGCGAGGCGAATAGGCGTCCATGCGGCCAGCTGTGGTGGGGCCGACGGATCCGATGGGTTGTCCGGGCTTAGCGGGGCAGGGACCGGCGTAGTAGACGACTTGTCCGGTGAAGTCGAAGGGCATGTGTTCGCCGCGGTCGAGCATTTCGTAGAGGCGCTTATGAGCGGCGTCGCGGGCGGTGTAGATGGTGCCGGAGAGGTAGACGAGGTCGCCGGCTGCGAGTGAGCGGATGACGTCGTCGGTGAAGGGGGCACGCAGGATGCGTTTCTCTATTTGGTGGGGTGTTGCTTCCATTATGTGTGATAGTCAAATTCAATTTCTATTTGGATGATGGGTAGGGGGCTATTGCATACGCCCTACAAGTACTGGCCGAGCCTATACCTTCTTTTCTTGTCTTGACACAAGAAAAGAAGCAAAAGAAGGTCAAGGCCCCACCGGGGCCGGGGAATATGGCCGGGTACATCTTTGCGGCGGCTGTTTGGTTTTCAGAGCGACCCTTCGGCGTGACGGGTGGCGTGGCAGCCGATGTTGACGGAGACGGGCAGGCCGGCGATGTGGGTGGCGAAGGTGAGGATGTGGACGGCCAGGGCGGTGGTGGAGCCGCCGAAGCCGACGGGACCGATGCCGAGGCGATTGATGTCGTCATACAGCTCTTGCTCAAGGGCGGCCAGGTCGGGGCGCTCGTTGACGGAGCCGACGGGGCGCAGCAGGGCTTTCTTGCTGAGGTAGGCGGCGCGCTCCATCGTGCCACCAATGCCGACACCGACGATGGTCGGCGGACAGGGGTTGGCACCGGCGTGCGAGACGGTATCGATGACGAACTGCTTGATGCCGGGCACACCGTCGCTGGGCATGAGCATTTTCAGGTCGCTCTTGTTTTCGCTGCCGAAGCCTTTGGGCGCGACAACGATGTGGAAGGCGTCGCCTGGCACCATCTCGTAGTGGATGATGGCGGGCGTGTTGTCTTTCGTATTCACGCGGTCGATAGGGTCGCGAACGACAGACTTGCGGAGGTAGCCCTTCTCGTAGCCCTGGCGGACACCCTGGTTGATGGCGTCCTCGATGAAGCCGCCGGTGATGCGGACGTCTTGGCCCCAGGTGACGAAGACGACGGTCATGCCGGTGTCTTGACAGATGGGGACGCGCTCCTCGCGGGCGATGCGGGCGTTGTCGATGAGGGTGGTGAGCACCTGGCGACCCAGCGGTGAGCGCTCGGTCTGGAGGCAGCTGTGAAACTTGCGGTTGATGTCGTCGGCCAGCACATAGCAGGCTTCGATGCAGAGACGCTCGACGAGGGTGGTGATCTTTTCTGCTTGAATTTCTCTCATTGGTAGTTACGTGCTAAGAAGTAATGGGTATTGCGGTTGCTGACGTCTTCCTGCGGATCGTCGATGAAGCCGATGAGGCAGAAGTGGCCCGTCTTGGGATCTTCGACGAGGGTTTTGTGAAGGGAGAAGTCAATGATTTCAGACGTGTTGCGGACGTGGAAACGGGGGCCGTCGCAGGGGATGACACGGTCGCCAATGCGGACGTGATCCTCGTCGTGATAGGCGATGTGGAGATGCTCGGCGATGCGCTCGCGGACGCGTGCCTCGAGGTGCGGGATGTCGATCTCGGGGCGCTGGCGGAACTTGAGCATGAAGCCATTGCGGACGTCGGAGAAATAGTAGTCATCGTCAGAGATGCCAAACTCGTCGCTGAGGAGGAGCGTGGTGATGTCTTCGGCCGAGTGGGCCATCTTGCGATACTTGAGCGACTCGTGGACGATGTCGTAGATGCTCTGTGGCAAGGGGCCGAAGACGCCCGGGCGGGCCACGATGATCTCCTCGCCGATACCCACGAGCAGGTCGGCGTTACGGCCGAGGGCGTCGTAGAGCAGGTTGAAGTGCTCAACGACGACACGGCGCTTGCGCTCCAGCAGCGAGCGGACAAAGTCGGCGATCTCGTACATCTGCATAAAGGCCATCTGGAAGCGGACGTCGAAGTGATAGGTGGTGGCGTCCTCGATGTCGTTGAGCGGGTTGCGCACCTGCATGATCTTGCGCGGATTAACGATGTCGTCATCGTTGGAGAGTTGCAGGCCGGGGAACATGCCCTTGATGAAGGACGATTTGCCAGCGCCGGCGTCGCCGAGGATGCCGATGAGGCGGTCGTTAAAGAAGAGGTGGCGATGGCTGATCTGTTCGCCGAGGAACATGAGTCGCTCTTTGCCACGCGGCGCGAAGTACTGCGCCGAGACCATATATTCTTGTGCGTGATTGCGCATAGGAGCTGGGGACTAAAAATGAAAAGCTAAAAGTGCCATGATGTTTGCGCGGGCTGCGCTGGGTCTCTCGGCATTTGCCGGGGCGTTTGCGCGGGTTGCGCTGGGTCTCTCGGCGTTTGCTTTGACGTTTGCGCGGGCTGCGCTGGGTCTCTCGGCGTTTGCCGGGGCGTTTGCGCGGGCTGCGCAGGTCTCTCGGCGTTTGCCTTGACGTTTGCGCGGGCTGCGCAAGTCTCTCGGCATTTGCCTTGACGTTTGCGCGGGTTGCGCAGGTCTCTCGGCGTTTGCCGGGGCGTTTGCGCAGGCTGCGCAAGTCTCTCGGCATTTGCCGGGCATACACGATATGCCGAAGCTACCCCCTCTTGTTATGCCGGCACTACCCTATAAGGTAGTTCCTCGCTAACCTATAGGGTAGGACGATGCTAACCTATAAGGGTAGTCATCACTAACGCATCGGGTTTTGGAACAAAAGCGGGGGCAGGAACCGTTAGTGTCGGTCTTGCCCCCGCTTCTTGATTGGCTCGTTTCCTGATTATAAATCGAACTCGAACTTCATCAGGGGGACGTGCTGTTGGGCGCCGTAGACGTCCGTTTCGCCGAGCGCGCCGGAGGGGATCGGACGCACGATGGTGGTCTTGATCGCCTTGGCGGGGTCGAAGTGCACGATGCCGATGATGTCCGTCTCGGGGATGTGGTAGAGCGAGGCGAACATGGCGTTGTTGAATACGCCGGCGGCCTTAACGCGCTCATACATCTCATAGTCCTTGAAGATGACGTCGAAGGTCAGCTCGTAGGGGCCCGAGTTCTTGCTTCGGATCACCGAAGCCACGTCTGTCAGTTTGTAATGCATGATAGATATCCTCCTTTCTTATTCCTGTCCCTGATTGAAGCTGATGTAGCGCGCGGGGAACAGCTCGGTGGAGTTGTCGACCTGCATCAGGTGGTAGATGTTGAACTCGAAGACCTCGCCCATCTTGGCATCCGAGGGCGAGAAGGGGAAGGCCAGGTTGCCGGCCGTCGCGATGCGCCCTTCGTAGCCGAAGTGGAGCATGGTGCTGCGGGCGAATCCGCAGATGGTGTTGGCCTGTTCCTGGGTGGCGGCTACGGCCTCGATGATGATCAGCAGCTCGTCGCTGTGCGACTCTTCGGCGTCCTTGAACATGGCCATGACGCCCTTCTTGCCGTAGATCTTGAAGTCGAGGTAGAAGTCGGTGATGCCATAGTGCTCGAAGTTGTTCTTCACGCGATCCTTGACGCTGCGGACGATGTCGTCGATCTTCGAGATCATGATCGGATCCTTGACGCCGGCGCACGAGATGGTGCGATAGCCTACGCGGCGCACGCCTTCGAGCTTGACGAAGAACTTGTCCGTGGGGACGAACTTCGATCCGGCCACCTTCACCTTATTGTCGTCCACCTGTGTGAAGGTGCACTCGTGCAGGTCGAGGGCGCCACCGGGGCCAGGCAGTACGTAAGGGTTGGTCTTTTCGTAGAGCGTATGGGCGGCGATGGAGAGCGTGGTGCACTTGCGCAGGGGCGAGAGGGGCTCGAGCACAAAGTGGTCACGGCGGAGGTAGCCGAACATACAGTCGCTACCGCTGCCGGGCAGGGCGGCGATGGCGGCACACTCGAGGATCTTGCCCATGTGGAGCGCCAAGGCCTTGTCGTAGCCCTGCTTGATGGCCAGGGCGGCGAAGACGGCGGGGTCGTACGAGCGACCGGCGATGATCACGTTCGCACCTTCGTCCAAGGCTTTGATGTAAGGCTCTTCGCCGATCTGAGCGACGATGTGCACGGCCTCGTCGACGTCTTTTTCGGCGATCTCTTTGGCCGGGTGCAGGGGCGTCACTTGGCCCTTGCGGAGCTTCTCCTTAACGAGCTCTTTGTCCAGCTCGGAGCCGATGATGGCCATCTTGAAGCTGAGCTTCTTCTCGCGGGCGATCTCCTTGACGATGTCCACGGCCCAGTCCAGATGCGGCGTAGCACCGCTGCCGCCAGCCGTGCCGACGATGACGGGGATGCCGGCCTCGATGGCGGCGGGGATCATAATCTCTAAGTCGCGCTTCACCGAGTTGCGGTCGGTGAACGACTTGCCGGCGCCGAGGTAATAGGGGCCGGGATCGGACGATCCGGCGTCGACAGCAATGACGTGCGGCGCACGTTTCATGCCCTCCACGAACGACTCCATCGGGAAGCCGTAGCCCAGGATGGCGGTGGGGGATAAGACTCTTAATTCTTCCATTTCTATTTAGAGGGTAGAGGTTAGAGGGTGGAGGGTAGAGATCGGAGGATAGAGATCAAAGCATCCCTCTACCTTCTAATCTCTATCCTCTACCCTCTAAGGGTTTTACTTCTTCGCTTTCCGGATGGCCAGGATGCGGCTCATCTCGTTGAATACAATCATATAGCCCTCGTCGACGCCCATGCCCGGCTTAGCCAGATACTGTACGGGCTGGGTGGCCATAGCGATGTGTGCGCAGACTTCGGCCGAGCGATTCGTCTCGTTGCAGGTGCCGCCGAGGTAGGCGCCCATGGCGTGCTCCTTGCAGTAGAGGACAGCCTCGATGGCGTTGTTGATGCCGCCGAGGTCGGGCGTCTTGATCTGGGCCATGTGGCCGGATTTCTCCTTCGAGAAGTCTACGATGTCCTCCAGCGTGTTGCACCATTCGTCGGCTACGATCTCGGCGTTGATGCCTTCGCGGTCGATCACGGCGCGGATGTCGCGCAGAGCCTTGATCTGTGCCTCGCGCTCGCCCATGTCCACGGGACCCTCGACGCGCAGCTTGAATGGCGCTGCGATGGCAGCCACCTCACCGATGTAGTGAGCGATGGCCTCGGGGTCGTTGTTGAAGACGATGCCCAGCGTGCCGTAGACGTCGATGTGGATCGTCGGGTTGTAGCCCTCGAAGGGCTTCAGCTTCTGGATGCGGTTGCGCAGCCACTCCACGTATTCCTTGATCTTCTCGCCCTTGAGGCCCACCTTCGTCTCGACGTGGTTAAAGAGGGCGTGCGGCAGTACGTCGGCTGCCTTCATGATCATCTTGTCGGCGTTCATGTAGCGATCGTCGCCCGACTGGGAGAAGATGGGGATGATGGTGTCGGAGATCTTCGTGCCGTACTCGTCGGCGATGACTTCGGCCATCAGCACGCCGCGGCTCTTGGCCACAGCGTCGAGGCAGGCCTGGGTCACGCCGTAGCGGATGGCGGTGTGATATTTCTGGCCCGTCTTGGGGTCTACAAACTTGTCGGTGCGGTCGGCCATTTCGCGGAAGGTGGTGATCTCCTTGCCCACGTAGAGCGGAGCGATTTCCTTCTCGATAACGGGGATGAAGTCCTTGGCCAGGAAGAGCGGGTCGCGTCCGCCGGCTCCGGAGTACTGCACCGCGGCACAGTCGCCGTAAGCCATCGCACCGTTTTCGAGCACGAAGATGACTGAGATCGATTCGCCAGCCTGACGAACGGCCGTGAATCCGGGGGTTACAGGCGTTCCTTCATAGAAAGCGCCGTCGTTTTTCGCTCCGTTCTTGATGGCCTTCTGATCGTCGAAGAAGAAGCCCGTCTTGCCGGGAGCGCAGATTACTTGGGTGATTTTCATTTCTGTTTCTATTTGATTGTGTGTACTTATTCCTTGTTTCTATGTGTGATGCCCTCTGCCGGGGCTGTGGATGGAGTCAAACCACCTGGTTTGACCCCAATCGGGGTTGGGTTTTGTTTCAAACCACCTGGTTTGACCCCAATCGGGGTTGGGTTTTGCT
>CALHPT010000306.1 GCA_938036405.1 uncultured Tannerella sp. | reverse complement strand
GACTCTCGTCCTGGTTTGCTGACGACGTCAATATCCATTCACAGACCTACACCTTCACTTGGCGGAAAGTGCAGGAGCAGGCGGTCGTCATCAAGTTAGAGCCCGAGGTCTGCATCCGTTTCCATTGGGTGGACGACGAGGCGGCGGCGAGCTACTTCGAGTTCATCATACACCACATTGAGCTGACCGGCGCCACGGCGCTCGAGATAACCGACTTTGCCACGCCGGACGAGAGGGCCGACGCGATCGAGCTTTGGGACACCCAAGTGGCTGAGCTTCGCCGCACGTTGGGGATCTGACCCCCGGAGTCACCCCATAAAGCAAGGAAGGCGCTTCACCTCGAAACAAGCGAGGGGAGGCGCCTTCCTTTTTTTGCGTGCGACGCTTAGAGGGGGAAACAGAAGACGGCCAAGACACCCGATGAGTTGCCTCACCGACCGATGCTTGGCCGCCTCTCAGTCATTCTTCCGGCAGATGGATGTCGGGGTCGCCGTCGTCGTCACCGGGCTTGGGCTTCTCATCCGGTTTGCCCGGTTGTTTGGGATCCTTCGGGTCCTTGGGCGTGTCTGGCTTCTTAGGATCCTTCGGCTCTTTGGGCTGTTTAGGCTCCTTCGGTGTCTTGGGATCTTTGGGCTGCTTAGCGGCCTTCTTCTGAGCCTGACTTTGGCGATAGACCTCGTTCAGCTCACTGGTGCGTGTGTTCATCTCGGCGACCATCGTGGCGATGAGGTCTTTCTCCACGGGCGCCTTGCCGAAGCTGTAGGCGTTTTGGAGCACGAAGAAGATTTGGTCGAGCACCTCGTCCGTCTTGGCGCGTGCCACGCGTGCAGGGGGCAGCTTGGCGGAGGCGGTGCGATCCTGAGTGCGCTTAGAGGCGTAGGCGTCAAACTCCTTGTTGACCGTCTCCAGCTTGTTTACGGCGTTGGTAAGCCGGAGGGTGGTCACGTGCGAAGCGTATTTCTCGCTTCTGAGGTCTGTCACTAAGCCATTGATGTCAGCCGATTCGCGGTCGTTAGCCTTTTTCTGTAAGCCATCGTAAGCGCGGATCAGGGTGTAAAGCATTTTGGCTGCTTCTGCTTCGCTTGCTTCGGGCGAGAGGCGATAGTCACGGATCAGGCTGAAGATGAACGTGATCAGGTTGTCACGCTCCGCATCTTTCTTGTCCATGAGCTCGGTGTTGACATTCATCAGCGCTTCCTTGTTGATGTTGCCTTCCACCTTGAGGTTGCCATCCCATTCGTTCATCAGCTCGTTCGGGAGACCGATTTTGGTCAGATCGAACCGATGGACGATGCCGTAGAGTTCGCTGTGATAACGCACATGGAGCGAGTTGTCCAGCTTATCCGTTCCGATTCTTTTGATCTCGATTGTCCTTGCCATTTGTTTGAAAAGGGGGGATAGGGTGATTGTATGTGCTCTTTATCTTCATGGGATGAGGCCGGACGCCGATTGGCCCTCCCCATCGGACGCCTGTAAAGAGTTCCGCCGTCCGACGGGGGACAAATGTATAAGCCTGATTGGATAAAAGCGTGAAGCGGGTGTCGCCTTTTTTGCCGCGCAGCTAAGAATTGCAAAAAACAGCCCGCCGTTTTCACCGCGCACCCAAGAACTGTGAAAAACAGCCCGCCGTTTTCACCGCGCACCCAAGAACTGTGAAAAACAGCCTGCCTTTTTGACCGCGCAGCCCGGAACGGTGCAAAACGGGCCGCCTTTTTGACCGCGCAGCCCGGAACGGTGCAAAACAGACCGCCTTTTGGGCCTCGACGGGGTGTTGGCCTGCAAAACAGACCGCCTTTTGGGGCCCGACGGGGTGTTGGCCTACAAAACAGCCCGCCTTTTGGGCCCCGACGGGGTGTTGGCCTGCAAAACAGACCGCCTTTTAGGCCCCGACGGGGTGTTGGCCTACAAAACAGACCGCCTTTTGGAGTCGCGTTCGATCACTTCCCCTCCAACACATAATCCTTGGCGCGGCGGACGATCTGGTAGCCCGGAGCAAGCGTCAGCCGCCAGCCGGAGCCGACGGCGCCGGTGGGGCTCGTGGTGTGTGGGGCGGGGACGGTGATGGTCGTCCAGCTGGGCGAGATCAGTGCGCCACCGTCCGTTACGTCGAGGGTGCCCCAGAGATCGGTGAGCTGGAGCTGCGGATAGACGGTGCCCAAGGTGCTGCCGAGCGAGATGAGGGTGTTTGGGTTGAAGGAGAACTGCATGGCGCGGAGGGGCAGGGTCAGGTGTGGGCCGTCCACGAGGCGGGCGCGGAGGCTATCGGTGAGCGACTTCCGGTCGGCTTCGCGAGCGGATTCTTGGCGGATGATGACGTCGCCATGATAGGCCGCGATCCATGACGCGGGGAGGCTGTCAGGCAGGGTGAGGCCAAAGAGCCGGGCGAGATGGTCCGTGATGGGCGTCTCGTCCGTGATGGCACGATGCCAATCGGGCGCGGTGTCGGCAGCGAGCCAACCGTAAGCGGGCAGGGTGGCGTAAGCAAACGAGCGGACGAAGGTGGGCATGCCGAGCAGGGCGTCGATGCGTGCGATGAGATAAGCCCGAGCTTGGTCGGCTGACAGGCTGGCCACGGTCTGGCCGGTGTACTCCGCCAGTCCTTCGTTGCACTCCAGGGCATGTTCGGACGCTGCGGCGCCGGAGAAACGTCGGTGACGCTCCGTGCGGAAGGCGAGGGCATGGGTGAGGTGCGAGCGACGCTCGTCGGGCGTGGTGGCGCGGAGGGCATCTCGGAGCGCCTCCAGCTCGAGTCGCATCAGTACGCGCCCCTTCTCCGTGTCGAGGTGCCCGTTGTCGCCTCCTTGGCCCGTGAAGTGCAGTCGGGGTTGGGCGCAGTGGAAGAGCTCATGGGCCAGCAAGACGGTGCGATCCGTTGGATCGTCAGGCAGGGGCAGGAGGATCATTGCCCACGTCCGTCCGCCCCACTTCGTGGCGGTGTTGGCGGTGAGGACATCCTCCGGCAGGCGGCCCGCATAGAGGGAGCCGCAGGGCCGAAACAGGCCTGCGCTGTCCGGCTCGTTGGTGTAGGCCACGCGTGTCTCGGGGTCGATGAAAAGGAGGGGGCCGTAGAGGTCAAGGCCCCAGAGGGCCGTGTGTCGTGCGGTGGCTTGACGGATCATGCGGAGATCGGCCGCGAGGCTGTCGGCCAGGCCTTCGGATTGTGCATGGCCAATGGTCGTAGCCAGGCTCAGCAGCAGGAGGGGGAGCCGTTTGTTGCGCATCGTGGGGGAGGGGGTTAGGGGTTACTTATTGTTGTGCCTCCCGACTCATTGGCCGGGGCTGGCAGGCTTCTCAAAGCGGATATGCAGCACCACCAGTTCGGAGCGGGTGCCGATGCGATAGGGCGGACCGGCGCAGCCGATGCCGGACGAGATGTAGAACTGCGCAGGCCCCTCGCGGAAGTATCCGTAGGTGTGTTTGTAGGCCAGCTTAATGATCCACGAGAAGGGCCAGATCTGCCCCGCATGGGTGTGGCCAAAGAGGCCGAGGTCGGCGCCGTTCATCACCACCTCGCGAAACTTAGGCTGATGGTCGGCCACGATCACGGGGCGGCTCGTGTCTATCCCGCGCATGAGTTGGCTCAGGGCGGCGCGATGGCGATTGGTGTAGTCGTCGCGGCCGATGAGGGTGAAGGTGCTGTCGGGCTGCACGACGGAGTCGATCAGTAGCGTCCCCCCCGTGCGTCGGAGCCACCGCTGCTTGGCGATGCGGTTGGCGCGATATTCATGGTTGCCAAGCGTGATGTAGACGCCCAAGGGGGCGCGGAGCTGACGCAGATCCTCTTCGATGTGTTCGCGGGCGGCGATGCGCAGCTCGTAGTCGATCACGTCGCCAGCGATGACTACCATGTCCGGCTGCTCGGCATTGCTGAGGGCCACGAACCGTTGGGCGTTGCGCTTACCGATCGACTCGCCGAAGTGGGTGTCCGTCATCAGCACCACCTTCAGGCTGTCGCGCCCGGGCGTGGACTTGGGGATGGTGATCCGGACGTGTTTCACTCTGGGGTCTTCGACGTTGTGATAACCTTGAATCATCAGCCCAATCGTGAAAAGGGCCAACAGCAGGTAGGCGCCACGCCTCAGCTGGAGGGCGTTCGCCGTGATCCATGCGGGGAACCAGCCCGGCCGACGGCGGTAGATCCAGCGGCAGAGATCGAAGAAAAGTAGCCCCGTGACGAGATAAATGGACGCGATGTACCACGTGCCACAGATCATAAGGATCGGCACCATGACGCTGTCCGGCAGTTCCGAGTGCGTGAAGTAGCCGAAGAAGTACAGGGCCCATTCGGCAGCGAAGAAGAGCGTGTAGAGGAGGCGCCATCGGCGTCGCCTCGGCAAGACAGCGCGCCCCCGGAGGTAGATGTAGAGGGTGAAGAGCAGCTGCCCGAAGATCGCTTGCAGGAAGACCCTCATAACTCAGCGGGGATGAGTCGGAAGACAACCAGCTCCGAGCGTGTGCCGATGCGGAAGGGCGGCCCCCAGAGCGAGAGGCCCGAGGAAACATAGATGTTCGTCCGGCCGCGGCGTGTGTAGCCATAGGCCACATCGAAGAGTCGATCGGTGGCGAGGTTCAGCGGCCAGACCTGCCCGTGATGCGTATGTCCGCAGAAGATCAGGTCTACCCCGGCGCGTTCAGCCTGCGTCAAGTCGGTCGGCTGATGGTCGAGCACGATGATGGGCACCACCGTGTCGATGCGGTTCATCAGCTCCGGCAGAGTCTTTCGCGCCGTGTTCGTGCGGTCGTCTCGCCCGACGAGCCGTATGCCGCCCGGCAGGGTAGCTACAGAGTCTATGAGCAGATGAATGTTTGTGCGTCCACGGATGAAGCGTTTACAGGCGTCCATTCCGCTGAGGTATTCGTGGTTGCCCGGCACCATGTAGATGCCATACGTGGCGTGTAGACGGTTGAGCTCCTCGTCCATCGCCGCCTCGTCCACCGGTCGGACGTCGTTATCGATCAGGTCGCCACTGATCAGAATGATGTCCGGATGCTGGGCGTTGATGAGATCCACATAGCGTCTGAGATCGTCGCGGGTCGTCCCCAGCCCCAGGTGAACGTCACTGATCCCGACGATCTTCATGCCCAGCGATCCCGCGGGCAGTCTGTCCGTGATGATGTCTACTTCGCGCAGCTGAGGATGCTTGTAGGTGTAGTATCCATAGGCGAGCACCCCGGTCGTGACCAGCAGAGCGCACGTGAATCCATGCCGGAAGCTGGGGACAAGCAGTCGGTAGAGATCGAAGCAGACGAGCGCCAGCACCATATAGAGCGTAAAGACGAGCCAGCCCGTGCTGACCTGAAAGAAGAAGTGTCCCCAAGGATCGGCGCTCTCCCGTGCACGGAAGATGAAGACCAAAAAGATAGACAGTGCGTAGCCCCAGTAGGCCAGCCCGAAGAGCCACTTAAAGATGGCGGGCATCGGTGGTAGCGTTTGGAGGGCGCGTACGAAGATGTAAGCGTTGCCGCAGATGTAGGCGGCCAGCATAAGGATGAGGAGAAAAGGCATCATGTATTTGATGTTGTTTGAAATGACGGGCCAAAGGTAGGGCGCGAAAAGGGCAACCGCATCAAAAACATGCTTCCCCACAATTTGTTTGGCCTCAAACAAGCGCTCGATTGGCTCCGCGCAGTGTGCGCAGCCTCAAACAAGTACTCGATTGGCTTCAGCGAAAATGTTTGGCCCCAAACAAGCGCTCGATCGGCTTCAGCGAAAATGTTTGGCCTCAATCAAGCACTCGATCGGGGTAGCCGCCAGCGAAGTTTGGCCGGGTACCGGGCAAACTTCCCTGCCTCGGCAGAGGGGTGGGCGTGTTTGGGCTAAAACAACGCGTCATAACGAATCTCCTCGATGAATCAGCCGCAGCTCTACCTTTGGCGCCGCTTTGTGCGGCCTTACGCGCAGAGCGAAGTGGGCGGCTCACAAACGGGGCGCTCACAGCAGTTTCTTGAGATTATTACACGTATGAAATCCTCCTTACTCTTCGCCCTGCTCGGCTTACTTGTAGTGGCACTGTGGACGGCCAGCCTGGCCTACGGCACTGTGCCGATCCCCCCCATGGACGTCGTCCGGATTCTGCTCGGTAAGTCCTCCGATCCGGTGGCATGGAGCACCATCGTCCTCGAGTCGCGCCTGCCACAAGCCACGACCGCCCTCCTCGTGGGCGCCTCTCTGGCCGCCGCCGGACTGCTCCTACAGACGCTCTTCCGCAACCCTCTGGCAGGCCCATCGATCTTGGGTATCAGCGACGGCGCGAACCTCGGTGTGGCCATCGTCATGCTATTCTTCGGCGGCACCATCGGCCTGACAACGGGTGGGGCAGCCGTCGGTGGCTCTTTGGCGCTCATCCTAGCCGCCTTTGCCGGCGCTTGCAGCATTTTGGCGCTTATCATCTACTTCTCCACCCGCGTACGCGGCAACGTCATGCTTCTCATCCTCGGCATCATGGTCGGCTATATCGCCTCCTCGCTCATCTCCCTGCTCAACTTCTACGCCTCGGCCGATCGCATCCGCGGTTACGTCATGTGGGGCATGGGCGATTTCAGTTCCGTCTCCAATACCCGACTGCCCTTCTTTGCGCTTTGCACCTTGGGCGGGTTGATTGCCGCGCTGCTGCTCGTGAAACCCTTGAATGCCCTGCTGCTTGGCGAGCGTTACGCCACGAACCTCGGCGTCAAGATTCGCCGGACACGCGTCCTGATCCTGCTTTGCACGGGGTTGTTGACGGCCACTGCCACTGCTTTTTGTGGCCCTGTATCGTTCATCGGTCTGGCTGTGCCACACGTGGCACGCCTCACGCTCGGTCGTGCTGATCATCGCATGCTCCTGCCCGTTACGATGCTGCTCGGATCCACAATGGCACTGCTCTGCAACCTCTTGACCGTTATCCCCGGTACCGGCACGGTCTTTCCGCTGAATGCTGTGACACCCATCTTCGGTGCCCCGGTGATCATCTACGTCATCCTGCGCCGTCGCGGGATATAGCGTTGATCAGAAACAAGAATGCTCTGCTCTATTCCTTTCATGTTTGCCGACGCGACGATGATCGCTCGCCTATGGAGTGTCGCCAGATCCTTCGCGGAGCGAACGATATGGAGCGTTTCCGCTGGGCTGAATGAACCCGAAAAAGAACGATTAGATACAATTATATGAAGACAACGAAACGATGCGATTGGTGTGAACGAGATGATCTTTATCGCGCCTATCATGACGAGGAATGGGGAAAGCCTGTCCATGACGACCGGCAATTGTTCGAGCTTCTCGTCTTGGAGAGCTTCCAGACGGGGCTGAGCTGGTACACGATTCTGGTGAAGCGAGAGGGCTTCCGCACGGCTTTCGACGGATTTGACTATCGGCTTATCGCCGCTTACGACGATGCGAAAGTGGAGGCGCTGATGCAAGACGTGCGAATCGTCCGCAACCGGCAGAAGATCTTGGCGACCATTCAGAATGCCGCCCGATTTATGGAAGTACAACAGGAATTCGGATCATTCTCCGAGTTTATTTGGGCTTTTGTCGGCGGGAGTCCTTGCGTGAACCATCCCCGCAAGCTGGAGGATGTCCCTGCCAGCACACCGACATCCGATGCCGTAGCCACGGAGCTCAAACGTCGCGGATTCAAGTTTATCGGCTCTACCGTGGCCTATGCCTTTATGCAAGCCGTGGGTATGGTGAACGACCATGTGGAGGATTGTGCCTTCAAGTATCCGGACTGATTGAATCCTCATAGACGATGCTTTTTGCAAGCATCTGGGCTGACGGAAGCCTTATAGACGATGTTTTTTCCAAGTACTTGGGCTGAGTGAAGCCCAACATCGATCTTTGCGGGCACGTAGACGCACTCAGCGAATACGAATCATCATTCATTTTATATACTACTGAACAATGGAATATACTGCAATTGCAGCGAAATTGGTTGTCGGCATGATTGGCATATTGGTGTTTTTACGTGTGGCGGGTAAAGCGCAGATGGCCCAATTGACGCCATTAGATACGGTGAGCGCCTTTGTGATCGGTGCGCTTGTCGGCGGTGTGCTCTATAACCCTGACATGAGTGCCTGGCATATCCTATTTGCATTAGCGGTGTGGACTGCCTTCAACCTGTTCATTCGCTTCTGTATGCGCTCTGCCCTACTGCGGAGACTGATCAAAGGGGATAGCGTCTATCTGGTGAAGAATGGCGTACTGAACTTCAAAGTCTTCAAGAGGAACAGTTTGGAAATGGAGCAGTTCCGGCTAATGCTTCGGCAGAAAGGAATCTTTAGCATGTTCGACGTGGAGGACGTACGCTTTGAAACGAATGGCGCAGTCACGATGCCTGGAGTTGGCGATACAGCAATCTCGTACCTATTGGTGAACAACGGCGAAATCGTACAGAGTTCACTGGTGCATTGCGAACGCACAGAGGAGTGGGTGATGCGAGTCATTCACGCCTATGGCTACAAGCGTCCGTCTGAACTTTTCTGTTTGGAATGGACTCCGGGTCGTGGTTTCTACTTGGTGGCCCGTAATGGTGACGTGAAGCGTGGGCGCGAGGAGATCGGCGCCGAGACGATCGGTTCGGAAGTGCTCAACTAAGTCGAAAGGGCGCATAGATCACCGTGCGCATTCGCCTCTGATCTGGGATAGCCAAAAACGAATGCCGAGCCTATGCGTGGGGAACGTCCCATGGCATGCGCTCGGCATTTTTCGTTATCCGGCGGTCAATCTGATAGCCCCCGGCGATTCCGTCGGCCTATCCGCCGCACCAAATGATAGTCCTCGGCGATTCCGTTGGCCTATCCGCCGCACCGGATGATAGCCCTCAGCAATTCCGTCGGGCTATCCGCTGCACCGAATGATAGTTCTCGGCGGTTCCGACGGGCTGTTGGGCGGTCTGGTTACTCCTTATAATAGATGCGTTTTACGCGGGGCGAGATGGAGGTGAGTACCTCATAGGGGATCGTTCCGAGACGTTCGGCCATCTCCGATACGGGTAAGCCGGGTCCGAAGATAGTCACCGAGTCTCCCTCTTTGGCGTCCGTATCTGTGACATCGATCATGCAGAGGTCCATGCAGATGTTCCCGACCGTCGGACAGCGATGCCCGCCGATCAGCACTTGCCCAACGCCATTGCCGAGGCGTCGGTCCATGCCGTCGGCATAGCCAATCGGAATGATGGCGATGCGTGACGGGCGCTGGAGGTAGGTGCGCCGACTGTATCCGACCGAGTCGCCGGCGGGGACGGTTTGTATTTGGAGGATCGTTGTGCGTAGCGAGCTGACCGGTTGTAGGCGACGGCTGTCGCGATCGGTTGCGCTGATGCCGTAGAGTGAGATGCCGAGACGCACCATGTCCATCTGCTGCTCGCTGAAGCGCTCAATACCGGCTGAGTTGAGGATGTGGCGGAGGATGGAGTAACCCAATCCGCGTTCCAATTGGCTTGCGGCGTCGGTGAACAGTCGGAATTGGCGACGCGTGAAGTCGTCGTGCTCGGCGCTGTCACTGCCCACAAGATGTGAGAAGGCCGATCGCACGGCCAGTTCACTTTGCGACGAGAGTCGCTCACAAATAGCGGGCACATCCTCCGGTTGGAAACCGAGACGGTGCATGCCTGTGTCGAACTTGATATGAACGGGGTAAGAGGTTATGCCGCGCCTTCCCGCTTCGTGGATGAGTGCGTCCAGCAATCGGAAACTGTATACCTCCGGCTCCATGCGATACTCAAAGAGTGTGTTGAAGCTACTAAACTCCGGATCCATAACCATAATGGGAATCGTGATGCCTTCCTTCCGCAGCGCCTCACCCTCGTCAGCAACGGCTACGGCCAAGTAATCGCACCGATGCTCTTGCAAAGTGCGCGCCACTTCGTATGACCCGGCACCGTAGCCAAAGGCTTTGACCATGCAAACCATTTTGGTTTCGCGCCGGAGTCGGGAACGGAAGTAGTTGAAGTTATGCACCACGGCGTCGAGGTTGACCTCCAGAACAGTTTCGTGAACCTTCTTCTCCAGGAGCTCAGTGATCCGTTCAAAGTGGAATACCCGCGAGCCCTTGAGCAAGACCAATTCGTTATGGAATGAGCGAATGGAGGGTGAATGGATAAACTCGTCGGTAGTCAGATAGAACTCCTTCTCGGGTATCTCAAAGGCCGCAGCATATTCTTTCATGTCTCGTCCGATGCCGATGATACGCTCCACGCGTTTCCGACGCAATAGTTCGGCTACCTTCCGGTAGAGCGTCTTAGGTAGCATGCCCGACTGGAGGATGTCGGAGAGTATGATTGTCGTTTTAAGAGGCTTACCGGCGCGTCTGCTTTGTTGGAAATCGAGAGCAATGTCGAGAGAGGTGATATCCGAGTTATAGGTGTCATTGATGAGCTGACACCCATTGATCCCTTCTTTTACTTCCAGACGCATAGCCACGGGCTCAAGCTCGGAGAAGATTTGCTTGTTCTCCAGCGATGTGGGCTTCAAGTAGAGCATGAGGGCGATACAGTGTATGACATCCTCGATGGAAGCATCGTCAGTGAATGGTATCTCGTAGACATGCTCGCGGTCTAGCATCTCGCAACAGATCTCGGTCGTAGCATCCTTTTTTCGTATGCTCTTAATGTAGAGCGGTGCCTCCGAGTCTCTCCGAGACCAACCGACGGCTTTATGGGATAGGTAAGCTTTATCCAGTGAGGAAGCGATGAAGTCGTCGTCAGCATTGTAGATAACCACATCGCTATCGGTGAACAAGGATAGTTTCTCTAAGCACTTCTGTGTGACAGATGTAAAGTTCTCCTGATGGGCCTCACCGATGTTGGTGATGATTCCGATGGTGGGGCGGATAATGCGCTGGAGTTTTTCCATCTCGTCCGGCTGCGAGATGCCTGCCTCAAAGATTCCTAAGGTGTGTCGTTCGTCCATTCGCCAGACCGAAAGGGGCGCCCCGATCTGTGAGTTGTAGCTTCGGGGAGAGCGAACGATGTTAAAGTCGGCATGCAGCAGCTGATAGAGCAACTCCTTCACAATTGTTTTTCCGTTGCTCCCGGTGATGCCGATTACCGGTATTTGAAACCTTTTGCGATGGTAGGCAGCCAGCGATTGCATCGCCGCGAGCACATCGGGAACCACAAGGAAGTTGGCATCGGGCATCATGCGCGCTTCGGCGGGCTCATGGTTGACGACAAAGCTGCGTACGCCCAGGCGGTAAAGCTCGAAGAGGTAGCGATGGCCGTCATTCGTTCTGGTTTTCAATGCGAAGAAGAGTGTAGTCTCCGGAAAGGAGAGCATGCGGCTATCGATGAGTAAACGCTCAATGACGCCGTCGTTCAGTGTGCGATGCGTAGCACGAATGATCTTTGCGATCTCTTGGATGGTGTACTTCATTCTAAAGAAGATAGTTGCGGCCAGGGGCCAAGAAGTTGTGGGGGCGAGTGCCTCCGGTTCATAGATGTACTTACGGCGGGCTATCCCCGAGAGGCTGCGATAGCCATGAGGAATGCCGCGTGCGAATCAATCAGAGAAAACAGTCGGTGCCGGCTCTTTCTTTCCCTTATTGACGAGGCAAACCGATAGGCGACAGATGAACAAAAGATGATCTGACGACCGCGGATGAAGACCACATAAGTACGCTTTCTATCGAGCAAATGTAGACGGGGTTGGCAATTCGGCCCGAAGCTGGTCTTGCTTTAACTTAGTTTTTACCACGAAGCGACGGTGCGCCTCACTGTCCGGGCGGAAGGGTCGGTGTTGCAGATCGCGGTGCAGAGCCTCGGCGCGTCGGAGCCAGGCGCGCGTCTTGGCGTCCATATACGTTGACTCGAACCGATCGCCAATATAACGTACGGCGGCGGGTGATGGATGGCACATGTCTTCCGCATAGAATCGGTAATCCCTTAGCTCGTCCATCATCAGTTCGTAAGCCGGGAAGTAGTTGGCTATCGTGGGGAGATGGGAGATGATCTTTTCGATGGCGAGGAGAAGCACCGACTTGCTGAGGTTGTTCTCATGGGCGCCGTCGCGCAAGTGGCGGACGGGGCTGACTGTGAAGATCCATTTTAGTGTGGGTCGCTGGCAGTGTATGCAGTCCATCAGCGGGAGCCACGTGTCTGCAATCTCGTCCACCGATAGCCGTTCGCGACGGAAATAGTCATCCGGCATCTTGTGGCAGTTGCCAACCACGAGCCCTGTACCCTTCCACCGATAGACGTAGGATGTGCCAAAAGTCACGATAATGCGATCGGCCGCAGCCAGGAATTCGGCTCCGGCGCTCAGGCGGGCATTGATCCGCTCCAGACACTCGTCCGCCGTAGGAGCGGAGAACGATCCATGATGGAGCAGGCTATGGTACAGATCATCGTATCGGGTAAGCTCGTCGGCCGTGAATAGGTGACCGTCCATCAGGCGGCGAATCGCCGCGGCGATGGAGTCGGGGTTATAAAGTATGCCGAAGGGATTCAAGTCGATAGGGAATAGCAGATCGGAGAGCCGCTGACCAATCGCCTCGGCAAAGCAGGAGCCGAGAATCATTGTGCGATGCTCGTAGCCGATGCGGATGGTAGACGGCGGGATCTGGACTGGGGTAGTAAATTCCATGCGGGATAGACAATAGAAGAATCGATGAGGTAGCAAAGGTATCGAACGAATGCCGGCAGGAGGGCCGCTGGCCTTTCCCCTACCGGCATCAGTTATCGACAAAAGCGCCGCGTGGCAATTATCCAGTGCAGGTGATTACCCACACGGAGTTCAGCGCTTCATGATCCACTCACCGACGAATTGCAACACTTCCGGTGAGACCGTCTCGCGGATCTCTCCGTATTCATCCGGCAGACACGTTTGGCAATGCTGGAGCAAATGGTTAAGCCCGGGGAACTCCTTGACGGTAACAGCCTTGTTTCCGTGACGGGTCAAAGCCTTCTCGACGATGGGGAGATTTGCTGCGGCGGGTACCTGCACATCTTCACTTCCCTGTACGGCGAGCACGGGGCATTGCACGCGGGAAAGCATGGGGGCTGGGTCGTAGCGCAGGAAGTCACGCATCCAAGGTGCAGTCAGCATTTCCATCTCCTGATTGATAGCCAATTCGACTTGCTCGTGCGGCATGGGCGGAGCTAGCGGTCCGTCAAAGAAAGCGTCGCGGAGTACCTCGGCCAGCGATTGACGGAGCGCCTCCTCGTCCGTGGTCGGTGGCACGAGCAGTGCGAAGAGCGAACGGTTCAGCTGCACGGTTGATTCGCGTATGCTGTCAGGCGTATGAGAACGCCGGGAGATCATCTCGTTCTGCATGAGCAAGATGCTATCACCTCGCAGGCCGGGAGCCGCGAGGAGGACGATAAACGACACGTCTTTCGGCCGGCTTACGGCTACCATCGGCGCAATGATTCCGCCTTCGCTGTGGCCAATCAGACCGATCCGCTGATTATCGATTTCTTTTCGTGAGCGGAGGTAATCGACTGCGGCTTCGACGTCACGAGCAAAGTCGGCAGTCGTCGCCTTGCTGAAGTTGCCCGTAGAAGCGCCTACTCCCCTGTCGTCGAAGCGTAGGACAGCTATCCCGAGCTTCGTGAGGGCATCGGACCAGACCAGGAAAGGCTTATGGTTCATCAGAGACTCATCCCGATCTTGCGGACCACTGCCTGTGATCATTACGACGGCCCTATGCGGCCCCGGCGTGGTAGGCATCGTGAGTGTCCCGGCCAAAGTATCGCCATCGGTTGAATTGACAAAGCGAACCTCTTCGACCTGGTAAGGGTATGGCTTCTTGGGCTCCTGAGGGCGGAGCGCCGACCGATCTTCCTCAGCGGAAGGCGTAAGGACAAGCGGATAGGATGCTCCGCCCTGAATGAATTGGCCTCGGAGACTATTGTCCTCAAGTGTCGCCTCATAGCGAGCGCCAATCGAATGGATGAAGACCTTCAAATGCGGCGCAGAGTAGACGACCGAATCGCAGGGGATATCATAGGCTCCC
>CALHPT010000305.1 GCA_938036405.1 uncultured Tannerella sp. | reverse complement strand
ATCCATAAAAAAGAAGTGGCGAAATTTTATTTCGCCACTTCTTCAGAGCGTCTTACTCATCAATCACCTGCAAGACGCGCAGATAAAGAGTGATGGGGATTCCTTTTGATCATCATCCTCCTTAACCGTCAATCAAACAGGTCGTCGATACCCGATGAAGAGGAGCTGGAAGACTCGATGAGCTGATATCCACGACAAGGATTGGAGTATTCAGGGGGCACCTCAAAAGTTTCTTTTTGCGAATAGCCTAACTTCTTATCGGCATATACTTTCTTCATAAAAAGACCGTAGATAGGCAACGCCATGGCGGCACCTTGTCCTTCACTCATATTATCAAAGTGTATGGAACGGTCTTCGCCGCCGACCCAACAACCAGCCACAAGACTGGGAGTGAATCCCATGAACCAACCGTCAGAATTGTTTTGCGTCGTGCCCGTTTTGCCACCCATTTGAGCCGTGATACCATAGCCGTACCGGACACGCCCGGCCGTGCCACCGTCCACGACACTGCGCAACATGTATAGCATTTTGTAAGCCGCCTCCTCAGGTAGTACCTCATTGACTTGCGGGCTGAAAGAGGCGATGGTGTTGCCATAGGAGTCCTCAATGCGAGTAACATAAAGCGGCTCGACACGAATACCCTTATTAGCAAAAACGCTATAACCACTGACCATCTCGCTGACAGAGATATCGGGTGTGCCAAGGCAGATGGAAACAACGGGATCAATATGGCTATGCATGCCATAGGAGTGCAGAAGACGGACGAGACTGTAGGGCGAAAGCTGTTTCATTAGATAAGCTGTCACCCAGTTCGAAGAAACTTGAAGTCCCCATTGCACAGTAACCATCTCGCCTACGCAACGGGCGCCGGGATTACGCGGGATCCACGCGTTGCCATTTTCGTCATAAAGGACAGGCTGCACATGTGGCACCTGATCGCACGGCGTGAAGCCTTCGATCATGGCAAGGGAGTAGAGATAGGGTTTCATCGTAGAACCGATCTGGCGACGCCCGGTAGTGAGCATATCGTACTTGAAACAATTGAAATTGATACCGCCGACGTAGGCCTTGACCTGACCTGTACGGGCATCCATCGCCATGAAGGCCGTACGCAGGAGGCTCTTGCAATAGAGTATGGAATCCATGGGCGTCATCAACGTATCGACCATGCCCTTCCATGTGAAGACTTGCATTTCTGTCTTCTTATTGAAGTCCTCGAGGATCTTTTTCTCTGAATAGCCCGCCTTTTTGAGGGCTTGATAGCGATCGCTCTGCTTCATGGCACGATCGAGAATTTCCTTGCGCTGCTTCTCAGAGATATCTTCGGAGAAAGGACCATTACGGCGGCGACGTTTTTCGCGGAAGAAAGCGGGCTGAAGGTATCGACCGAGGTGTTCGGCTACGGCTTCTTCGGCGTATTTCTGCATGCGGGTGTCGATAGTGGTATAGACTTTGAGTCCATCGGTGTAGAGATTGTAGGGATCGCCGTTGGCTTTACGGTTTTTGTTGCACCAGCCATAGAGGGGATTCGTCTCCCAGGCCAGCGAGTCATCCACATACTTCTGCATCTGCCATTTGGAGTAATCGCTACGCTCGGGCTTTTTGGCCATCATCGTGAGGCGAAGGTATTCGCGAAAATAGGGTGCGATGCCGTCGCTGTGATCCAGCTGGGTATAGTGGAGTACGATGGGCTTGGCGCTGAGTTCCTCACAACGCTCCTCGGTCATAAAGCCGGCCTTAACCATTTGGCGGAAGACTGTGTTACGACGTTCCAGGGTGCGTTCTGGATAGCGGATAGGATTGTAATACGATGGGTTTTTACACATGCCGATCAGCATGGCCGCCTCTTCGGTGCTGAGCGTGGAAGGCGTTTTGCCAAAGTAAGACTGAGCTGCTGTACGTATGCCGACTGCGTTGTGGAGGAAGTCGAACTTATTGAGGTACATATTAATGATCTCCTCCTTCGTGTAGTAGCGCTCCAAGCGGACGGCAATGACCCACTCAATAGGCTTCTGCAATAGTCGCTCGGTCAGGCTTTCGACGCTCGGCGAATAGAGCTGCTTAGCCAGCTGCTGTGTGATGGTACTTCCGCCACCACCACTGCGTTGCCCCATCAGGCCGCGCTTGACGATGGCGCGAAAAAGTCCGCGGACATCGATGCCGCTATGCTCCGTGAAGCGCACATCCTCGGTGGCAATGAGTGCCTGAACCAAATCGGTCGAGAGATCTTGGTAGCTGGCATAAAAACGATTGTCCTTGCTGTAGGAGTAGCTGCCCAAGTTCTTTCCGTCGGCTGAAATGAGCTGTGTGGCATAGCGGTCTATTGGATTTTCAAGTTGCTCCACGGCTGGCACATAACCAATCCATCCCTGAGCGATGGCAAAGAAGATGATGAACATGAGGGCAGCCACACTACCCGCGGCGATCCATATGGCAGCGATGATGCGTCGGCGTCGGGGGGGGGTGATGTGTAGTTTGCGGTTCGTTTGGTCGCCGGCTTTGCGATAAATCTCCGCCCCCTTGGAGGCGAAGTGTCCGACGTTTTTCTTTATCTCTTTCATATGATGTAAGTTGTCAGAAGTAGCATAAACAAAGCAAGTGGTACGGATCGGGACAGCCTGTCAAAC
>CALHPT010000304.1 GCA_938036405.1 uncultured Tannerella sp. | reverse complement strand
ACAAATTATTTCTTGGCCGCTCTCCTTGCCGGAGGCCTGTTGATGAGCGGATGTTCAGAAGATTATCTGAACAACAACCCGACGACAAGTATCTCCGACGATATGGCCTCTAAGAGTGCTTCGGGACTTCGAAGCATTATCGAGGGTATCCATAACATGATCTACTCCTATTCGTCTGACTCTGATCAGAGCTTCACGCTCGGTCAGCCGGCCTTCAACATTCACTACGACATGCTGGGCGACGACTTCATCAACACCATGGCCGCTTACCACATGTCCGTCTATCGTTGGGAGGATCACACCGATCCGTACGGCGACATCAACGAGCGCGCTTGGGACTTTTATTACAAAGTCATCCAGCATGCGAATCAGGTGATCACAGGCGTCGAGAAGCTCAAAGACGCCCCCAGCTCTGACATAGCATCGCTCAAGGGCGAGGCCCACACACTGCGGGCTTGGGCTTACTACAACCTCGTGCAGCTCTTCGGCAAGCGCTATGTGAAAGGTGCCGCCAACGACAACCTCGGCGTCATCATTCGCAAGGAAGTCACCTACGACGCTGTCAAGCGCTCGACCGTGGCTGAGGTCTACGCCCTGATCGACGAAGACATGAAGATCGGCCTCGAGAACCTTGAGAAAGCTCCCGACCTCGGACGCAAGAATGCCATCCGTTACTCCACCGCTTGCGGCATCGCCGCCCGCATCGCCCTGACCAAGTCAGAGTGGGCAGACGCTGCGAAATACGCAGACCTGGCCATCCAAAAGTCTGGCGCCACGCTGCAAAGCGGAGCTGCACTCTGCGACGGCTTCTGCAAGCTCTCGGCCTCCGAGTGGATGTGGGGCTACACGCAGAACTCCCTGCAGGACTTCTTCTACGCCAGCTTCTTCGCCACCTATGGTTACAACTTCAAGGGGAAGATCAGCGGGTTCAAGTTTGCCGTCAACCGCGACATCTACGACAAGATGGGCGAGAAAGATGCTCGCCGCGGCTGGTGGGTCTGCCTCGATCGGAAAGATCTCATCCCGGAAGATGCTTACGTGAACTACTTCGAAGGCGGCACCAAGCAGCCGAAATGGGAGATCACGGGGCAGAACATCAAGTTCCGCGCGAAATCGTCTAACGACACCCACGGCGACTTGCTCGTCATGCGCCTCGGCGAGATGTATTACATCAAGGCCGAAGCTGAGGCACGCCAGGGCAAAGACGCCGAGGCGAAGAAAACCTTGGAAGAGATCATGGTGACCCGCGACCCGGACTATAAGACCACCGCCACGGGTAACGAGCTGATCGAGGAGATCCTCCGCAACCGACGCATCGACCTCTGGGCCGAAGGCCAACGCTTCTTCGACATGAAGCGCCTCAGCGCCGTGCCGAATCGCCTCAACGTATCGAACATCACGAAGTACCTGCACGGCAAGGACAGCGTCACGGCCGTCACGCGTAACTCGGGATCCTTCGCCAAGCAAGTTGCCAAGTCAGCCGACGACAACGCATGGCAGTTCGCCATCCCGTATGCTGAGCTCCGAGCCAACAAGCTCTGCGAGCAGAATCCGTTCTGATCGAAAAAGGGGTATTGCACCCCGATTCCTTTGTCTTTGATAACGAGACGCCCCACGGCACTGCGTGCGGGCGTCTCTCTTTTTATCTACGGGGCAGATGGGGCAAGTAAGCCAGCAAGATGAAGCTCACAGACGAGCTTTTTTTGCTCATCCACGAACAAAAAAAGCTGGCGCACCAGCTAAAAAAGCTCGACCGTGAGCAAAAAAAGCTGGTGCACCAGCAAAAATCACTGGCGCGTGAGTGAAAAAAGCTTGTTCACGAGCAAAATAAGCTGGCGTATGAGCAAAAAAAGCTCACGCACCAGCTTCTATTAGCTCATTCTCCGCTCCGTCTGTCCCCTCCTCGTCCTTATTGAGCATCGGCAGGGCGAAGATCCCGAAGAGGCCAGTGAGCACAACCCAAACCGTCTGCACCGTGAAAACAACCAGTGCGAAGGCCGCCGCATCGGTGCGATCTACGCCGAAAGCCACAAGCGTGGAGATGACCATAAAGTGCCACACCCCAATGCCGCCCTGCACCGGCACAGCCACGCCGATGCTACTCATGGCAAAGGCGATGAGGCCAATGCGGACACCCAGCGGACGGGTGAAGTCGAAGGCGTAAAAAGTCGTGTAGAAATAAAGGAAGTAGCCCACCCAGATGGCCAGCGTCTGGAGCAGGAAGCGCCCCTTGTGCTCGATCGTCCAGAGGCTGCGGACGCCCTCCCAGACGTTCTGAAGCATCTCCGTCAGCTTGCCCACCAGCGGCAAATGCTTCATGCGCACGAAGACGAACCACGTCAGCACGACGAAGCCAACCAGCCCAACGTACGTCCAGGGCGATCGGACAAGGGTGAGCAACGTAGCGATCAGCGTGGGGGGATTCTCGGCGAAGAAGTTGCTGAAGAAGCTGATGTTAAACACCCCGAGGCAAAGCGTGAGCAAGCCCACCACGAACGTGTCCATGATGCGGTCCACGAAGAGCGTGCCCAGCAGTTTAGTGAAGGGGACGCGCTCGTATTTGGCCGTCACGCCGCAGCGCCAGATCTCGCCCACACGCGGCAGGGCCATATTGACGGCGTAGTTGCCCAACACGGCAAAGACCACATTGCGCCGCCGAACACGTCGGCCGAGCGAGTCGATAAGCAGCCCCCAGCGGAAGCCGCGCGTCACGTTGGCGGCCAGGCCGAAGAGCAGCGAGAAGAGGAGGATATCGTAGCGCACGCCGCCACGGATCACGTCCATCATGGCGCCGAAATCTTGTTCGCGATAGAGATACCAGAAGAGAAGCCCGCCCAGCAACAGCGGCAGCACGATCTTAACGATCTGATTGACGATCTTTTTTACGTCCATTATGTCGTTCTATTTTATTGGCCGGCAAAGATAGACGCGTTTGCACGGGGGCGGAGTGGCAACTGCGGCCGTTTGCTGCCCCATTCACACGGCTGCGAGGCGGCTGCGGGGCGGCTGCGGGGCGGCTGCGGCCGCCAGCGAAGTTTGCCGGGTAGCGGTCTCGACAATAGAGGCATCGGCGAAGTTTGCCGGGTACCCACCTTGAGAATTAGCGCGGTTTGGATTTATCCCGCACCCCGCCGCACCTTTGCCGGCTCAGAAGCTGTCTTGAATTTATTTCGGAGGCTATCGGGAGTATGTTTCTGATGATTTTGTTTCATCATTTGACGAGCATAGCGAGCTATGTGAGGATGAATGATGGAGCAAAAGGGCAGAAACAGGCCCCGATAGACCCGAAACAAGAAAGGAGAAAGATCCGCCCAAACAGCTCCATAAAACAATCGCTCAATAAATAGAAAACAGCTTCTTAGTCTTTCGTTTCAAACAGCCATTTGAGGAAGTCTGGGCGGCGGAAAGCGGGGTACCAACTCCCATGACCGACGCCGGGCAGTTCGATATAGTCAACCTCGGTACCAGTACGTTGCAACGCGGCCGCTGCCTGACGTGAGAAGCACACCGGAACTACTGGATCAGCGTCTCCGTGAATGAGACGGAAACGCGTCCGCGTACCACGGAGTAGCTCTATCCTATGAACGTTAACGCCGCCACAGATGGCTACTGCTGCAGCAAACCGATTCGGCCGACGGCACACTAGGTCGAGCGTACCCATACCACCCATCGAGAGTCCGACCACATAGATGCGCATCGTATCGATGGGGAACTGTGCCACTGTGCGCTCCAGTAGCTCATTGGCCAGCCGCAGAGGACGCGAGATGGGCTGAGACATAGGGAAGGGGTTCGCACCGCTCCCGAAATGGTCTTGCCGTAGGATAGCTGGCCAAAATTCGCCCGCCGGGCACTGTGGAAAGAGCACATAGGCCGGAAACTGTCGTCGTGCGGCAGAGTCAGCAAAAAGGGCCGCGCCGTGACGCAGCTGCTTACGATTGTCACGCCCGCGCTCGCCGGCTCCATGCAGAAAGAGCACGAGGGGATAGCGATGGCCGGGTGCCACGGTGTCGGGTGTCAGCAATCGGTAGGGCAGAGAATCGCCGTTGGCTGAGACGTATACCTCTGCTTGATAGCCGAGGCTGTCGCACTGTGCTGTGCTGCGTCCGACCGAAACTGAAACCAATAGGAGACTAAGGAATAAAAAGGTAGCTTTCATATGAGTTTAAATGGAGTTTGAATGGGTCTGAAGTGGGGTGAAGAAGGGGCCGTTGATCGGAGTCAACGAGGCATTTCTGCAAGTATACATTGGTGAAGAATGATTTGCTTCTCTGTCGTTTTGCTTAGTGGCTGTGGAGGGGACAAAAAGCGGACTGCCCGCCGAAGAGGTGTAACCTCTCGTGGCGGGCAGCCCTATGGAAAAATCAAATCAAAACTTTCGGTTAGGGGATGGCCACCTTGCGACTAACCTCGCCGAGAGTGACGACGTAGAGACCGCTCGGGAGCGCGATAAGACGGTCTCCTACGACGGTCTCCTTGCGATAGAGTGCACCGGAGATGGTGTAGATGGCCAAGGTGCGGGCCTTGTCGGACTGTATATGAAGGCCGCGCTCGGTTCCCCAGATGTTTACGCCGGCGGCGGTTTCAATGTTCGAGCTGGGGTCGTAAACAGTCACTTCGCAGGAGTCTTTGAGGCCGCCATCAAGGGAGATCACACTCACGTAAGCAACGCCCGTCTTGAGGCCTTTGATGACACCGTTGGAGTCGACAGTGGCAATGGAGGTGTCGGCTGACAGGAACTTAACGCGCTGGTCAGATGCGTCCTTCGGGCTGAAGGCTACAGCCAAGGTGTCGGAGTTGTTCAGCGGCAGACGCACTTTCTGCTTGTCCAGCTTGATGGCCTTCAGCTCGACGGCGTTGCGAACGTAGATGTAGCAGGTATCCTTTAGATTGCTGTCCTCGCTCTCACCAATGATCATGGCTACGCCCACTGTCTTTCCAGTTACGGTAGCAGTCGTGTCCGTCAGGCTCTCTACAGCGGCAAAAGAGGGATTGGTGGAGGTCCATTTCACCTTCTTATTCAAAGCGTCGGTCGGCAGGATGCGTGCCGTCAGCGTCTCTTTCGTGCCAACGGACAGGGAGACAGTGTCTTTATCGAGCGCCAAAGCCGTAACGTGGATCGGATCGAGCACCTTGACGATGCGGCTTGCGGTAAGGCCGTTGGTCGATACGACAGTCAGACGGGCACTGCCCGGTGTGGCGCCTGATTTAATCTTAGCGTTGAGTCCGCTGTTAGCAACGAGCGTTACAACGCCGCTTGGTGAGGGGGCTATCGGGGCGATAGACCAGCCCAGCGTAGAAATATTGTCAGCGTCGCTCGGGGTGGCTGTTGCCAGCACGTCCAGCTCGCTATTGATTTGCATCGAGATTGTGTCTTGCGCTAAAGCGAAGTTGAGGCTCGTGATCGGATTGTCGACCTTCACGAGGAAGGTGTCCGTCTTCATGCCTGCGCCCTTTCCGGCAGATACGGTGATACGTGCTGTGCCAACAGCCTTGGCGGTAATGATACCATTCAAACCGACGGTCTGCACTTCGGCCACAGCGCTGTTTGAGGAGGTGTAGAGCACTTCCTGCAGAGCATTTAGAGCATTGTTGGGGAAGACCGTGGCGACGAGAGTCTTTGTCATTCCGACACCCATCGTTGTGTCGCGGGGTACGGCACCGAAGCTCACGCTGTCAACAGCATGGTTGATTTGAAGTTTAACGGAGTCTTTGGCTGCCCCATAGTTGATGACAAGCCATCCGTCGAAGTTAGGCCCGGCAGCGGGGGCAGTGATCACGCCCCAAGTGCTGTCAGCGGCAGACGGGGCGACGAATCCGGAAGCGGGGTTTGTGCTCCACGAAAGGACTTCGCCCAGAGCGGAGATCGTGGCTTTAACGGAATCCTTCTGTCCGTAGATCAGTTGGATCGTCTCGTGACTGTTCAGCTGCACCGTGGCTTGCGCCCGGGCTTCGCTGGCTAACAAGGCCATCGCACCTGCGACGGCCAGCAGTTGAATGGTAGTCTTCTTCATACTCTTTGTTCCAAGTTATGAGGATAATAATGAGGTTTGAATAATCGGGGTTATGTGTTGTGTAAACAACTACGCTTTCGGATAAGTTCAAAAAGGGGGGATTTTTGGTCCCCCCCTTTTTACGTTATCGGCCACTTGATGTACCTGCTTATTGAACAAGGATTTTCCGCCTTGTCTGCTCCACGGCGATGATATAGATGCCGCTGTGGAGCTGCACGAAACGATCGCCTGGCGTGAGGTTTTCACGACGTACCAAGGCGCCGGTTAGGGTGTAGATCTCGAGTCGCGCGGGACGGTCGACGTGTACCATCACGCCACCATCGACGTTACGAATGGCCGTCGTCTTGTCCACTTCGACGGAGGCCGTCGTGTTCGGATCGACGGTGATCACGGTGCACGAATCGAGTCGGCCGTCAGACGCTTCAGCCACGACGAGCGCGGTATCGGCCACGGTAGCGCCGATCAGCTCGGCTGCTTGACCGATAGAGTCAACCGGTAGGACCTTGACTGCACCGCTGACAACGGTCCACTTTACTCGTTGATCCGTCGCATTGCGCGGGAGGAGGGTGGCGCGGAGCGTGTCGGTCTTATTGATGTCTACTCGGATCGTGTCGTGGCTGAGCGTCAGACTCTCCACAGGGATGCGGCTGGTGATGACGACGCATGTGTCACGCTTGTCAGACTCATCCAGCGCTCCGACGACAAGAAGGCTCGTGTCTGCATCGGCTGCGGCGATGACACGGGTCATGCTGTCCGTGCTGCCGATCACACGCGCACCCCCCACGGTGGTCCATCCGAGCTTCTTATCGGAGGCATTGTAGGGGAAGATGCGAGTCATGACGGAGGCCGTGTCGCCGGTGCGTAGGCGGATGGTGTCACGCTTGAGACGGAGGCTGTCTACGTAGATCTTGGGCGTGACGATCACGATACAACGGGCTGCCACTTCGTTCACGCGAACAATGATGATTGTCTTGCCGGGTTTCCAAGCCTTGACGATGTATACCGAATCGTAGGGGTTAGTCGATTTGGGCGGGGCAATGGAGGCTATGACGGGGATGGAGACGCGATTGTCCCAATAAAATACGCGGGCACTGGGATAGGCAGTGGCGCGGAGGGAATCCTCTTGGCCGACATACATCCTGAGGGTGTCCTTCTCGATCTTGACGATTTGCTGCACTTTCTGCACTTGCGCCGAGGCGCTGTGGGGAAATGCACTTGCGATCGCAAAAAGGATCGCCATACAGAAATAAAAAAACAAGGGTCTTCTCACACTCATACTGGGGTCAATTATGGGTTTGAATAATGATTGATGTAGTACGAAAACACGATAGGGATGAATAGCTTTAAGCTCCCTATTTGCCTGATTACAGGCCAAACACGACGCACAAAAGTATCCCTTTCCCTAAGCCTCGCCCGGAAGAGCTTTTATATTTGCGAGGTTTTAACAATCAACCGATATGGACATTATACCTGATTTTTCCGAAGTGCAGAGCACCTTGAGAGCCGACGCCGTGATCTTGGCCGCAGGCGATTTTCCCACGCATCCGATACCGCTGGGGATGCTTACAAAGGCGGCCGACCGCATCATTTGTTGCGACGGTGCAGCCGACCGATTGCTGGCGGCGGGCTTCATGCCAATGGCCGTTGTGGGCGATGGCGATTCGATTTCTCCTGAGGCACGCGAACGGTTATCCGACCGTCTGCATATCGAGTCGGAGCAGGAAACGAACGATCTGAGCAAGGCCGTGCGTTACGCCGTCAGGCAGGGGATGCACCGCCTGCTGATCCTTGGCGCTACGGGCCGCCGAGAAGACCATACGCTGGGCAACATCAGTCTGCTGGCGAGCTATCAGGACTACGGACTGGATGTGGAGATGTGGACCGACTACGGCATCTTTACTCCCGCCACGGGTCGCCAGACGTTCGCTTCGCACGCTGGCCAACAGCTCTCTGTCTTTTGTCTCGACGATGCGCCGCTCACCCTTCTCGACGTGCGCTGGCCGCTTGAGGCGCGAAGCCTCACCCGATGGTGGCAGGCCACGCTCAACGAGGCGCTTACGGACACGTTCCGCATCGAGACCCGAGGGCGCATTATCGTCTTCCGTACCTACGTAGATTGAGCCTTTCTCCCACACGCCATCATTTCCCCACTCTATCATTCATAATCAACCCCGATTCATCCACACTTTTATCTCAGTTACACTATGAACCTGAAACATCGCTTGATCATCATGAACTTCTTGCAGTTCGCAGTCTGGGGCACGTACCTCACATCTATGTCGCGCTACCTCGGACCTGCGGGCATGGGCGAACACATCGGACTCTTTTACTCTGTGCAGGGCTTTGTCTCCATCTTCATGCCCACGTTGTTTGGCATCCTGGCCGACCGTTACGTGCCGGCGCAACGCATGCTCGCCCTCTGCCACTTAGCCTCCGGACTCTTCATGGCCGCGGCGGGCGCTTATGGACTCTCGGCCGGATCGTCCGTCGCCTTTGGAACCTTCTTTGCGCTCTACACGCTGGGCGTAGCTTTCTACATGCCGACGCTGGCACTCTCCTACTCCGTGGCCTACAGCCTGCTTGAGCAGGGTGGGTACGACACGGTGCGCGACTATCCGCCTATCCGCGTCTTTGGCACGGTGGGCTTCATTTGCTCCATGTGGGCGGTCGATCTGACGGGCTTCCAAACCTCCGCCATGCAGTTTGTTGTTTGCGGTGCGCTCGGCATTTTGCTGGCCCTCTATGCGTTCACTCTGCCTGGCATACCGGTCAGCCGAAGCATGGAGCGGAAGTCGTTCGTTGAGGCCCTTGGGCTGAACGCCTTCCGACTTCTCCGCTCGCGTCAGATGGCTGTCTTCTTTATCTTCTCGATGATGCTGGGCGTCTCATTGCAGATCACGAACGGCTTTGCCAACCCCTTCATCGCCTCCTTCGAATCGGTGGCGGAATATGCCGACACCTTCGGCGTGCAGCACTCCAACATCCTCATCTCCCTCTCGCAGGTTTCCGAGACGCTCTGCATCCTGCTCATCCCCTTCTTCCTGAGGCGTTACGGCATTAAGATCGTGATGCTGATTGCCATGGTGGCGTGGATCTTGCGGTTTGCCTTCTTCGGCGCTGGCAATCCTGGCGGGGGCGTCTGGCTGCTCGTCCTGTCGATGATCGTTTACGGCGTCGCTTTTGACTTCTTCAACATCTCCGGATCGCTCTTTGTCGATCGGGAGACGGATCCTTCGATTCGCTCCAGTGCGCAGGCCCTCTTTTTCCTGATGACCAGCGGCGTCGGCGCCACGGTGGGCACGCTCGGTGCACAGGCCGTGGTGAACACCTTCTGCCAATGGACGGACGTGGAGACGGCCAGCGGTGTCAAGACGCTCTTGGTGGGCGATTGGGCTACGGTGTGGTACCTCTTTGCGGGGTATTCGCTCCTCGTGACCGTCTTCTTCGCCATCCTTTTCCCTTATAAGCACAAGCGCGAGGGCTGATCGTCGGCCTATCGGGATGCACAAATCGCAGAAAGCCTCCGGATACATGGTGTCGTCCATGCGTCCGGAGGCTTTCTGTTATCCTCTTAATTCGGATGCTGGTGAGCTTAGAAGTTTCTTCCACGGTATCCCCACCTGCTTTTACCCCTCTGGAAGAAACTTCCACGGCTTTCCAACCAGCTGTTAATCCTCAGGAAGAAACTTCCCAGCGTGTCAAACGCTTAGAGCATGTCCTGCGCCTGCTTGATTTTACGCTCCATCTCGCTGAGGAGGGGGGCTAGGAAGGGGTCGGTAGCGATCTCTCCGCGCACCTGCTGGAAATCGGCCTGCCGATCGCTCTCGGGGCAGTCGGCGCCGTAGCTGATTTGAGAGACGCCGAAGTATTCTATGGCGGCCTCCTTAGAGAGGCGATGGCGGACGGTGTCGAGCGTCGAGACGTAGCGCTTCAGGTGCTCGATCCGCTTGTCGGCGTCGGAGAGGTCGTAACGGTCCGTGATGAAGCGTCCGAGGTATTCGTCGTACCGTGCATGTGCCTGACGAAAGGCTGCGTCGGCCTCGAAGAGGTCGTCGCGGACGATCTCCTCAAGCGTTTCACGCGGCATGACCAGCCCCGCCAGGTCGATCCACGATCCACGGCCCGGCCCTTCGGAGTCGTCGATGGCGCCGCCGCGGATGAGGTAATCGCCTACGAAGACGTCGAGCGCCTCGCGATAGTAGGTGATGCCTTTCTGCAACGAATGGCGATGGATGGAGCAGTTGCCGAAGGTGTAGTATTTGGCGTCGGGCTTCTCCTCTTTCAGCCGCATGAGGAGGCTGACGGCCGCCAAGATGCGGTCGATGAGGTAGGGGTTGAGGAAGTCGTAACGGATTAGGTCGCGCGGACTGTTGGCGGTGCGATGGTCGCGGTTGGGCCACTTTGTGACGTCGCGGAGGGTGCCCGTGCGGAAGAGGTTGACGGCCGGGATGAGCATCGACTGCCCGTCCTCGTCCATGAGGTAGGAGAAAGGAAGCGCGTGCGTATCCGGGTGGTTGCGGTGCTCGCCGGTGATCATCGAATAGGCACCGAAGTGAGCTGGCGCCTGTACATAGGAGTTGCTGCCGAATTTGCATCCGCGCTCGGCCACAGATTGATGGACGGCGCCGAGCTTGTAGGCATGGTTGCTCATGTTCGACCCGCTGCCGATGTTGGCGAACGAGAGGCTACAGGCGATCGAGAGACTCGATTTGTGGTGTGAAACGGTGTGCGGGGCGGCGAAGACCGAGACCGCCTCGCCCTTGGCAAACATTCCGTTGGCGAACAGTAGGCTGTCGATGGCCGTGAAGCCCTGCTCCACGACGCATGCCTCACCGACGAAGCATCGTTCGATGAACGCGCCGTCCACGACGCGTGCACCGGGGGCCAAAATAAAGTCGCGGGCTGTGACGCCAACGCCGACCTCTGTCGGTGCGTCGGGTTGACTCAGTATGGTCCCGTTCTGCAACAGTGTTGCGCCGCAGACCGTGGCCCTGTCGCCGATGCGCACATCTACGATGCGTCCACAACCATCCACCGTAGCCCCCTCGCCCACATATCCGCGTGGCGCCGCCGCGATGGTGGCGGCATAGGCGTCGATGCGATCGAACGTGCGGCGGAGTGTCTCCATGCGGTGTCGATGGAAGACGATGAGGTGGGCCGTCTGGGCCGTAAGGCCGTCGAAGAGGGGGACGGTTCGGCCACCGTTCTCATTGACCGCAGCCACGCGCACGCCGTTGCCGGCCGTCGTGCCTGCGCGGTAAGTCATCGTGCCGATATCAATGAGTCGGGCGCCACGGCCGATCTCATAGCCGGCCAAGGCGGAGCGTACGCCTTCAATGCGTACGCCGTCGCCCACCATGCAGTCGCGAATCGTCGCGTTCCGGAGCTCGACAGCGCTACCCAGGCTGATCTGTCCCGAGAAGCGTACGTGTCGCAGCCGTGTGGGGTCGAATCCCATATCGGCTACCTCCACGCGCTGCCAATCCTCGGCCTCGCAGCCTCTGGCCACGAGTGCGTCGATCTCGCATTGCGTTAGTTTTCTGTACGGCATGAGCCGGCGGCTTTACTTCTTCTTTCCGCCCAGCATGCCCGCCAGGTCGTCCATGATGTTACCGTCCTTGTTCTTGTCGATCATGCCGGTGATCTTGTCGACGATGCCACCCTCGCCGCCTTTGCCGCCGAGGTTGTCCACGACGCCGCTAACCAGTCCACTGAGGCCCTTGCCGCTACCGGCATGTTTAGACACTACGTCGAGGATCATCGGCAGTGCAGCCTGGAGCGCGCCCGAGGCCTGCGACTCGTTCAATCCTGTCTTCTCTACAATCGTTTTAACGATCGACTGCGTGATCGATCCGCTGAATAAATCATTCAAGTTCATTGTCGTATAGGTTTTTATGAGTGAATAAAAAAATGTCGGGCCAAAAGTAGGGGTGACTTTCTGAATGAAACGTCGCTGCCGCGGTTGTTAACCATTATATGAGACTTAGAAGCATGTCGCAATAAGTGATCGAGCCTGTCGTCACGACGCATGGCGAGGATGTTCCCTTTTTGAAAATGCCCCGTCGATAGAGTCGATGGGGCATTGCTTTTTGAGAAGAGTGGCTACCGCTTGTCGCGGATCTTTTCGTAGGACTGGATCTCCTCCGTCTGCTTGACGTTGACGCTGTGTCCACCGCTGAAGGAGTACGAGAGCGAGAGACCGAAGTATTGCTCGTG
>CALHPT010000303.1 GCA_938036405.1 uncultured Tannerella sp. | reverse complement strand
CCACTTTATTAACTCGGAAACTTGCAAGTTAATATCACTAGGTCACTTACCACCTCTCGCAAGGAAGGGATAGGGAGAAATGCATCGATAATACCCCGAAAAATCGTGTACTCGGGTAGCCCCCGCCTCCCTATCTTTGCCCTACCATATTAAACGAATACGACAATGAGAAAGAAACAGATCCTACTGTGGGCATCGGCTGCGGCCGGTGTCGTTGCGCTCTTCTTCGCCGGGAGGAGCGCCGTGGCACGTGTGTGCGCCAACACCACTTCCCTTACGAACGACGAAACGGGAACGAAGACCATCTGCTTTGCCGGCGGATGCTTCTGGGGCACGGAACACTTCTTCAAGCAGATCCGTGGCGTGGTGAGCACCGAGGTGGGCTATGCGAACGGCAAGACGGACACGGCACCGACCTACGAGGAGGTGTCGACCGAGACGACGGGCTTCGCCGAGACAGTCCGCGTGACCTACGATCCGGCAGTGGTCACCCTCGACCAGCTCATCCAACTCTACTTCCAAACCATCGACCCGACGAGCCTCAACCGGCAGGGCAACGACCAAGGCACACGCTATCGCACGGGCATCTACTACACGGACGAGTCCGACGCCGATATTATCCACCGCGCCATCACCGCCCTGGCCGTGAAGCTGGGCAAGCCCGTAGCCGTGGAGGAGGGGCCGCTCCGGAACTTCTACCCCGCCGAGGAGTATCATCAGGACTACCTCGTCAAGCACCCGACCGGATACTGCCACATCTCGCCGGCCCTCTTCGAGATGGCACGCAAGGCCAACCCCGCGCCGCGTTACAGCCGCAAGGACGACGCCACGCTCCGCCGCACGCTCACCGAAGAGCAGTACGACGTGACGCAAAACAGCGCCACCGAACGCCCCTTCACGAACGTCTACTGCAGCGAGTTCCGCCCCGGCATCTATGTGGACATCACCACGGGCGAACCGCTCTTCGTCTCGACCGACAAGTTTGAATCGGGCTGCGGCTGGCCAGCCTTCTCGAAGCCCATCGACAAGAGCCTCATCACGGAGCATGCCGACCATTCGCACGGCATGGAGCGCACCGAGGTGCGTAGCAAGACGGGCAACGCACACCTGGGGCACGTCTTCACCGACGGCCCGAAGGAACGCGGCGGCCTGCGCTACTGCATCAACAGCGCCTCGCTGCGGTTCGTCCCGCGCGACCGCATGGAGGCCGAGGGCTATGGTGAATACCTGAAGCTCGTGCCCGAAGCCGAGACGGGAAAGACGGAGTAAACCGAGCAGAGTCAAAGTGGGGGATGAGCGTTGGGCCCGTCCCCCACTTTTTTTTTCCGCTACCATACTGCATTCCGTGCGGTTTTCGTTTTCAGATCACGCATGTACCTTTGCGCGCGTTTTTTTAGACACATCTAAAAGCATACAATATCATCGTTTTATGAAGCATTTCAAGCTAATCGACAACGTCACGGGATGGCTCGTATTCCTCGTCGCGGCGTTCACGTATCTGTCGACCATCGAGCCGACGGGTAGTTTCTGGGATTGCGGCGAGTTCGTCTCGTCGGCCTTCAAATTAGAAGTGGGACACCCGCCCGGAGCCCCATTTTTTATGCTGATGGCTAACCTCTTCACGCAGCTGACGTCGAACACGGCCCAGGTGGCCAAGATGGTCAACTCGATGTCGGCCCTCTTCAGCGCCCTGACCATCCTCTTCCTCTTCTGGAGCATCACGCACATGGCGCGGCGCATTATCCTCAAGGAAGGGAAGCGCGAGCTGACGCTGGCACGCACCGTGATGGTGATGGGCTGCGGCATCGTGGGCGCGCTGGCTTACACGTTCAGCGACACGTTCTGGTTTAGCGCCGTCGAGGGTGAGGTTTACGCCTCTTCGTCGCTCTTCACGGCCCTTGTCTTTTGGCTGATCCTGAAATGGGAAGAGGTGGCCGACCGGCCGCATGCCGATCGCTGGATCGTGCTCATCGCCTACTTCATGGGCCTCAGCGTCGGAGTGCACCTCCTGAACTTGCTCTGTATCCCCGCCATCGTACTCGTATATTATTATAGGAAGTACCCCAACCCCACGCTGAAGGGCACACTGACCGCACTGCTCATCTCCTTCGCCCTCGTGGCCGTGATGATGTACGGCGTGGTGCAAGGCTTGGTGGAAGTCTGCGGACTCTTCGAGCTGTTCTTCGTCAACGCGATGGGTATGCCGTACAATACGGGCGTCTATGCTTACGTCATCATCGTGGCCGCTGTGCTGGCATGGGCCATCTGGGAGACGATGCGCGACGAGCCCAATGCGCTCCGTGTGCGTCTCTCGTTCCTGCTCTCCATCGTCCTGCTGGGTATCCCCTTCATTGGCGAAGGCTACGTGCTCGGCGTGCTGCTGATCGCAGCGCTGGGTGTGGCACTCTTCCGCATGAAACGACTCCATGTGGCGGCACTGAACACGATGCTCGTCTCGCTGCTCGTCATCGTGGTGGGTTATTCCTCCTACGCGTTGATCCTCATCCGCTCGACGGCCGACACGCCGATGAACCAGAATGCCCCAAGCGACATCTTCACCCTCCGCAGCTACTTGGCCCGCGAACAATACGGCAGCACGCCGCTGCTCTACGGCCCGACGTACATCTCCGAGGTGGCTCGCAACAGTGATGGCACAGCCGCATCGAAGGACGGCCCCAAGACGTGGAGCCGCGTGATCAAGAAAAACCCGGGCGAGAAGGATCGCTATTACGTCTCCTACGTCACCCCGGATTACGAATACGTCAGCGAAACAGAAATGCTCTTCCCCCGCATGTACAGCTCCGATCCGCGTCACGTAGAGGCGTATAAATTTTGGGGCAACGTGAAGGGTACGCCGATTAAATATCAGATGATGGGTCAGACGAAAACGGCCATGAAGCCCACCTTCGCCGAGAACCTCGTCTTCTTCGTTCGGTACCAGCTGAACTTCATGTACTGGCGCTACTTCATGTGGAACTTCTCCGGCCGTCAGAATGACATCCAGGGCCACGGTGAGATCTTGAACGGCAACTGGATCACGGGTATCAAACCCGTCGACGCGCTCATGGTCGGCCCGCAGGATAATATGCCAAACGATATCATCAACAACAAGGGTCACAACGTCTACTACATGCTCCCACTGTTGCTCGGCATCCTGGGCATCCTCTATCAGCTGGGCAGCGGACGCCGCGGCATGCAGTCGTTCTGGATCACCTTCCTGCTCTTCTTCATGACCGGCATCGCTATCGTGCTTTATCTGAACCAGACGCCCTACCAGCCGCGTGAGCGCGACTATGCTTACGCGGGATCGTTCTATGCCTTCTGCATTTGGATCGGACTGGGCGTCGGAGCCATCGCACGGGCGATAGAGAAATATGGCAAGCTGCCGGGCATTGCAGCCGGAGCCATCGCCACGGTGCTTTGCGTGCTCGTACCGTTGCAAATGGCCGGACAGAACTGGGACGACCACGACCGCTCGGGCCGCTACATGTGCCGCGACTTTGGCGCCAACTACCTCGAGTCGTGCGAGCCGAACGCCGTAATCTTCACCAATGGCGACAACGACACCTTCCCGCTTTGGTATGCCCAAGAGGTGGAAGGCATCCGCACCGATGTGCGCGTCTGCAACACCAGCTATCTGCAAACAGACTGGTACACGGATCAGATGAAGCGTCAGGCTTATAACTCCGACCCGCTGCCCATCACTTGGACGCGCGCCCAATACATCCAGGGCACCCGCGACCACGCCTACCTCATCAAGCGCGTGGAGCAGATGGATCTCAACCAGGCCCTCGAGTGGCTCCGCAGCGACGACCCACGCACGAAGACCGTCCCCGGCGTCAATGAGCCGATCGACTATCTGCCGGCCGAGAAGTTCGTCTACCCGATCGACTCCAACGCTGTGCGCCAGAACAACGCCATCGATCCGCAAGACGCCCCGATGATGGCCCGAGAGCTCCTCATCGACCTCTCCGGCAAGCAAGCCATCGGTAAGGAAGCCATCACCATCCTCGACATGGTAGCCACCAACAACTGGAAGCGCCCCATCTACTTCGCGATCACCGTCGACCCGAACCAGTACGTTCGCCTCGACCCGTACTTCCAAAAGACCGGCCTTGCCTACCGCCTTGTGCCCTTTGCGACACGTGCCGAAGGTGCCCGTCCGATCAACACGGAGAAGATGTACGACAACGTCATGAACCGCTTCAAGTGGGGTGGCGCAGACAAGCCCGGCGTCTACATCGAGGAGAACACGATGCGCATGTGCAAGAGCTATCGCATGTACGTCTTTGGTGAGCTGGCCCAGGCCCTCCTCCGCGAAGGCAAACGCGACAAAGCGTTGGCAGTCGTTGACAAGGCCATGAAGGTGCTCCCGGCCGTCAACATTCCGCTTGACTACAGCGCCATCGCCATCGGCGAGACCTACATGGCACTCGGACAGAAGGACAAGGGCGAACCCATCCTCGACGCCATCGTAGAGAACTCCTTGCGCAACATCCGCTGGTACGTTCGCCTCAAGCCGGCCCAGTTCGCCAGCGTACGCGAAGAGCTCCAGCGCGACATGGCGATCGTGCAGAACGTCATCGGTGTCGGCAAGCACTACGACCCGAACTACGGAGCCAAGTACGTCGACGAGTTCACCAAGTTCTACAACACCCTCGCCCCGCAGCTGGGCAATAATAAATAGGGACAGGAGGGCGTCTATCCGATGTTCATCGAGCGCCCCCCTTGGTTTTACAGGAAGCTCTTCCCCGGGTCGGTCTGGCGACTGCCCGCGGAAGAGCCCTGTGTTTATATCACCTTCGACGACGGCCCTAACGCCGCCACCACTCCTCGCCTGCTCCGCCTGCTGGACCAGCTCGCCGTCCCCGCCACCTTCTTCTGCATCGGCGACAACGTCCGCCGCTACCCCGAATCCTACCGCGACATCCTTGCCTCCGGACACACCGTCGGCAACCACACCTACCATCACATCCGCGGCTTCCGTCTGCCCGCGTCGGACTACATGGCCGACGTCCGCCTGGCCGCCGAGCTGATCGACAGCCCTCTCTTCCGCCCCCCGCACGGTCGACTTACCCCCGCTCAACAGACAGCCCTCCGTGCGGCTGGCTACCGACTCATCATGTTCGACGTCGTCACCCGCGACTATAGTCCCCGCCTCACCCCCGACGACGTCTTCCATAACGCCACCCGTTACGCCCGCAACGGCTCCCTCATCGTCTTCCACGACTCCCCCAAGGCCGCCCCGCGGATGTTCGACGCCCTGCCTCGCGTCGTCACGTGGCTTCGCGCCGCCGGATACACCTTTCGGCGCCTCGAAGCCCCCCTGATTATTTCGCCGCGCACCCAAGAAATGTAAAAAACGGGCCGCCGTTTTCACCGCGCAGGCTGTCGGCATAAAAAAGGCGGCACGTTTTGGGCCGCGCACCCCGTAGCCATGCAAAAGGCGGCACGTTTTGAGCCCCGACACCCCGTAGCCATGCAAAAGGCGGCACGTTTTGGGCCCCGACACCCCGTAGCCATGCAAAAGGCGGCACGTTTTGGGCCCCGACACCCC
>CALHPT010000302.1 GCA_938036405.1 uncultured Tannerella sp. | reverse complement strand
TTCACAGTGTGTGGCGGGACTATGCAACACCTGCACAGCCCTTTCACAGTGTGTGGCGGGACTATGCAACACCTGCACAGCCTTTTTACAGTGTGTGAAACGATCATGCAACACTTGCACAGTCTCGTCGCAGTGTGCGCCCCCCCTACATGTACCCGGCAAACTTGGCTGGCGTCCCTGACGCCCAAACTTGGCAGGCATCCCTGATGCCCCCGGCAAAATTCGCCGGCGTCCGCAGACGCCCGTCCCTGATGCCTTACATTTGCCGCATACTCAGATATTCAACGTATATGAAGAACAACAAACTACTCAGCACAATGCTGACGATGGCGCTCGCCGCGCCGATCGCAGCGCAGAGTTGGCTGCCCCTCAAGCAACACGCTGACGGCACGGCCGACCTCGTCAAAGAAGAAGCCCTGGTGCTCCTGGACAGCACCGGCGTGGTGGTGGCCGACAACGGCTCCGGCAGCTTCACCATCCGCCAGGTGGTGGAGGTGCGGACCACGCCCGCGGCGCTCCGTTACCGCGTCGTCAAGTACGACTACGACCCCCTCACCGCCTTCGCCCGCTTCTCCCGCGCCACCGTCTACAAGGCCGACGGCACGAAGCGCGAAGTGGACGTCACGAAGGCCGTCGACTACGCCGCCCCCGCCCGCATGATCTATTGGGGCGCGCGGCAGATCATGCTCGAGATCGGCGCCCTCGACTCGGGCGACATCGTCGACTATGAGATCGACAAGAAGGGCTTCACCTACGCCCTGCTCTCGGCCGGCGCGGACGACGAGGAGCGCTTCGTGCCCCCGATGCGCGGACAGTTCTACGACATTGTCCCCTTCTGGGTCACGACCCCGACCGTGCGCAAGGTCTACACCGTCGACATGCCCGCCGACAAGGAGGTGCAGTATGAGTTCTACCAAGGCCAGTGCCAGTCGTCCATGCGCCTGCAAGGCAAGCGCCGCCTGATGACGTTCGCCGTGGCCGACGCCAAGCCCTTCCCGAAGGAGCCGAACATGGTGGACCTCTACGACGTGGCGCCGAAGCTGATGATGTCGTCCACCCCGGAGTGGAAAGAGAAGTCGCTCTGGTTCCACAAGGTGAACGAGGACTACAACAGCTTCGGGGCCGATCCGGAGACGAAGAAGAAGGTCGACGAACTGCTGCGCGGCAAGCGGACCGAAATGGAGAAGATCGCCGTGCTCACCCACTGGGTGGCCGACAACATGCGCTACTCCGGCATCTCGATGGGCAAGGGCGAGGGCTACACGCTCCACGCCACGAAGATGAACTTCACCGACCGCTGCGGCGTCTGCAAAGACAAGGCCGCGCTGCTCATCTCCATGCTCCGTATGGCCGGCTTCGAGGCCTATCCGGCGATGACGATGGCCGGCTCACGCATCGAGTCCATCCCCGCCGACCACTTCAACCACTGCGTGACGGTGGTCAAGCTCTCCAACGGCCAATACATGCCGCTCGACCCCACCTGGGTGCCCTTCCAGCGCGAGCTCTGGTCCAGCGCCGAACAGCAGCAGCACTACCTGCCCGGCCTGCCCGAAGGCTCCGAACTGCTCCAGACGCCCCTCTCGCCGCCCGAGGATCACTATTTCCGTCTCTCGGCTAACACCGCCCTCGACGCCAAGGGCACGCTCCGCGGCGAGTTTACCGTCACGGCCGAAGGGCAGTCCGACGCCCGTCTGCGGTGGCCCCTCATCCGTGGACTCATGGCCAACTGGCGCAACGCCATGGAGAGCGAGCTGCTGCGCGTCTCGCCTGGCGCCCGCATGCTGAGCGTCGACTATGGCCGCGATCCGCGCGACTATCAGGCCGGCCCGATCCGCATCACCATGAAGTTCGAGATCCCGGACTATGCCCTCACGGGCGACGGCGTCCTGCTCGTCCGCCCCATCTGCGCCCGCCTCTACCCCTCCGTCCGTACCTATACGAACATCGACACCGATCGCCCGACGCGCCGCTACGCCTTCAAGGACGCCTGCTCACGCCTCGTCGAGCTGAAGGAAACGATGACCGTGCCCGCGGGCTACACCCTCCGCCAGTCGCCCGTCGACGAGCGCCTCAAGAGCGACGCAGCCGACTTTATCGGCTCGCTCTCTCAGCGCGGCAACAAGGTCAACATCCGCCACGAGCTCACCCTCCGCAAGCGCGTCTATGACGCCGCCGACTGGCCCGGCTTCCGCAAGGCCCTCAAGGCCCATAAGGACCTGGCTGACGAATGGCTCGTCTTTGAGAAGAAGTAAGAGAATCAATGAAGCAAATAACGCATACCGACATGAAGAGATACACCGCAATCCTGCTCGGCCTCCTGGCCGCCCTCGCCCTCCAGGCACAGCCCGAGGCCGTCTTTAATAAGCTCATCAAGCAATACACCTGGAACTCCGACGGCAGCATGACCTATCGCTACCGCAAGGAGGTGAAGCTGAACACCCAAATGGCTTTCAATCAGCTCTACGGCGAAACGTTCATCATCTACAACAAGGAGTTTCAAACGCTCCGAATCAACGAGTGCTATACCCGTCAGGCCGATGGCACCATCGTCAAGGCGCCAGACAACGCCTTCAACGAAGTCCTGCCCGCCTTCGCCGTCGATGCCCCGGCCTACAACCACCTCACCGAGATGGTCATCACCCACACCGGCCTCGAGATCGGCGCCACGATCTATCTGGATTACACCCTCACCACGGGCGTGGGTTACTACCCCTTCCTCGACGTCGCCGAGACACTCGAAGAGCATGCGCCCGTGACGGAGTGTGAGGTCTCGATCACCATGCCCGCCGACGACAAGCTGACCTGTGGCATCTCCGGCATCGACTCCAAGGAGCCGACGACACGCACCGACAACGGCATGACCACCTACACGTGGCAGTTCCGCAACCTGCCAGCCATCCCGCTCGAATCGCACCGTGCCTCCGAGGCCGTGCCGATGCTCTTCGCCTCCAACGCCGGCGGAGAGAACGGCATCGCGTGGCTCTCGGCCATGAAGGTGCGCCCCGCGGACTGTGCCCGGCTCGTCGATAAGCTGCTGCAAGGCATCACGTCGCCCGTTGATCGCGCCAATGCCATCCAGCGCTTCGTGGTGAACAACATCTCCACGGTCAACCTGCCCGTGCTTCTCTCGGCCGACATCCGCGAGCCGTCCGTCGTCCTCTCCTCGGCCTACGGCACACCCGCCGAGAAGGCCGCACTGCTGGCCTCCATGCTGCTCGCCGCCAACCTCGACGCCCAGATCCTCGCCGCCTTCCCCATCCACGCCATGCCCATCGCCGTCGGCGCCCTGACCGACATCCGCGTACGTACCGGCGGCCGCTTCCTATCGCCCGTCCGCATGGACGCCCCCGATCCCGCCCTACGTGCCACCCGCGATCAGTTCTGGCTGACGGGCGACGACGGCGTCAACTTGGTGCAGATCAGCAAGCGCAACGCCCACCTCACGTGCAGCGCGCAGATCACCCTCGGCAAAGACGAAGCGACCGTCGAGGGTACCGTCACCGACAGCGAGGATCCCGCAGCCAAGCCCGACTTCATCGGCAAGACACTCCTGCAATCCTCAGCCGGCTACACCGTCTACACCCTCCCCGCCCCGCGCCGTCACGGCATCGATGCCTGGCGCCTGACGCTCGGCAGCACCCGCACGCAGCCCTTTGAAGTGCCCTCCGCCCTCACCGAGACGTGCGACTACACGATCGATCTCGGCGGCCGCGAGCTGAAGACACTCCCCTTCCGCAAGGAATGGAGCGGTGCCGCCGGCAAGATCTGCCTCAGCCTGCAGCGCGACGGCAATAAGGTCACTGTACACCGCGAAATCGAGCTGACGCACCCCGTCATCGCCCCCGAGGCATACGCCGATTTCCGCACGCTCATCCTCCTTTGGCAGGACGATGCTTACCGCAAACTGATCCTAAAGGATAAGTAACCCGCGCAACGTGAGCCCGACGTCAGAATACATCTTTCGTTGGGCTCGCGTTTGGTAGTAAGGCCTGCGTTTTTACTTTTGCCGCCGCAATGGCGAAAAAGAGCCATTGAACGGGGTGTAGCGCAGTCCGGTTAGCGCACCTGCTTTGGGAGCAGGGGGTCGTGGGTTCGAATCCCGCTACCCCGACAATGAGAGAAAGCCTCTTAAATGCTTAGTGTTAGAGCATTTAGGGGGCTTTCTTCATATCCAGCAGAGGCGATACCTTTTCTCTGTGTGTGGGCGTTTTCGGGTCATGCGGGGTATTTTTGCAGCGCAGTAATCGACAAATAATTGAGCAGAGGCCATATGAGTCGCTCACGTAAAAAAAACCACGATCAGCGACAGTAGAACGATAACAGCGATCATCTATGTGGTGGTTTATGAGATTACTCAGCCGCGGACTCTCTTTCAAGTACGCCTGAGCTTTATCTGTAAGCACTATAGACTATTGCACCCTTTTCACGTGTGAGGCACAGTCGCTATCGCCACGCACGCTATAGCAAAGACTTCTTCATCCCCATCTTGTTACATATTCTATTGCTTCTTGCATCTTATACCGAGTGTGCTATAAGGGTTTCCTGTATTGTACAACTTGAATTCAGCCCGAGAGCCTTCGAGGAAAACCACATCATAGCACATAAACTCTTCATCATCTGCATAGCTTTT
>CALHPT010000301.1 GCA_938036405.1 uncultured Tannerella sp. | reverse complement strand
CCCCCCTGCTGCTTCACGGGTTTACTCTTCCGGCAGATGGATGTCGGGGTCGCCGTCGTCGCCTTCCTTAGGCGGCTTGGGTGGCTCCGGCTTGTCCGGCTTCTTCGGGTCCTTCGGCTGGTCGGGCGTCTTGGGGTCTTTGGGTTTCTTGGGCTCCTTCGGCTCCTTGGGTTGCTTGGGCTCCTTCGGCTTCTCGTCGCCGGCCGGCTTCTTGGGGGCCAGGACGCGGTCTTTGTATCGACGGATGAGCTTGTTGATGTAGTCGATGAAGGGCACGGGGTCGACGGCCGGCGTGGTGCCGATGTAGGAGACGGCGTTGACCACCTTCACGAGCCAGATGTAAGCGGCGTCAGACTCGCGACGGGCGGTGCGAAGCTCGCCGAGGATCTTGGCGCTGCTGTCGGTGCGCTCGTGGGTCCAGTTGAGCACCTTGTTGTTGGCCACCTTGAGGGCCGCGATGTGCTTCTTGAGGCCGAGGGCTTCGACCTCGGTGGCATATTTGCCTTCGCAGTCCTCGATGAAGTTGAGCAGGAGTCCCGTCTCGCCCTCCAGCTGCATGGTGGGCTTGAGGCTGCTGAAGTCTTTGAGATGACCGGCCAGGCGTTTGGCGGCTTTGGCCTTGTCGGCCTCGGGGTGGCTCAGGGCGCTGCGGACGGCCAGACGGTAGCTCACATAGAGCTTGTCGCGTTCCGCATCGGCCGTTTTGATGTCCTCCGTCAGCTCGCTGCGCTTGGAGAGGATCAGGCAGCGGTTCTCCTCCTTGTGCGCGTTGGCGAAGCGCTCTTTGGCGGCCTTGACGGCGGGGTTTGCGATGAGTGCTGTCTCTGTTTCGAGACGCATGAGTACGTCGTTGATGAACTCGTAATGCTCCGCATTGGTGAGCAATACGGTGTTGATGCTTCCAATTTCGTCTGGTGTGACGAATACTTGTTTAGTCGGTATGGCGGCCGACGGTGTAGAGCCTTCTGGCATAATCGTAATCTTTTAAGTGGTTGAAAATGTATCGATTCTGATTTTGGAAATGCTTGCAACAATCTTGCAAACGCCAAAACGTTTTTTTTTCGCTTGCAAGATTGTTGCAAACGCCGAAAAGTACTTTTTCTCATTTGCAAGATTGTTGCAAACGCCAAAACGTTTTTTTTTCGCTTGCAAGATTGTTGCAAGCGCCAAAAAGTACTTTTTCCCATTTGCAAGATTGTTGCAAGCGCCAAAACTTCATTTTTCGATTTGCAAGATTGTTGCAAGCATTTCCAGGATGAATATCCCTGCAAAAATCCTTGTATAGCCTCAGTTGAGAAGGCGGGTTTCCCCTATTCTCCCTTCGTTTGAAAGGCTACGGCGTAGAGGCGCATTTGTTTGAGCATAGACACGAGGCCGTTGGAGCGCGTCGGGGAGAGGTGTTCCTTGAGGCCGATGCGGTCGATGAAGTAGAGGTCGGAGGCGAGGATCTCCGACGGGGTGTGCCCCGAGAGCACACGGATCAGCAGCGACACGATGCCCTTCACGATCACCGCGTCGCTATCGCCGCGAAATGTGATCCGACCGTCAGCGCCCTGGTCGGCCGTCAGCCAGACACGGCTCTGGCAGCCCTCGATTAGGTTGTCCGACGTCTTGAAACGCTCCTCGAGCGGCTCCAGTGCATTGCCCATTTCGATCAGCAGCGCGTATTTATCCATCCAATCGGTGAACGTGGAAAACTCCTCAATCACCTCGTCTTGCAATTCGTTTATTGTGTTCATAAGAAGTAGTTAGGGGCAGCTTTTACCACCCATTTTTCGTTTTCAGTTTTTGATCACGTAGAGTACGGTTTGGCCGACGGCGCGGAGCGTAGCGCGGTCGATGTTGTCCATCGTGTCGCCGCCGGTGTGCCAGTATGCACCGAAGCCCGTGGCGCGGTCGGGGGCGTAATTAACGATGTCGAGGCAGGGGATGCGCAGGCCGCGGATGACGTGGACGTGGTCGTCGACCAGGTTGCCGCCCGGGGCGTTGACGAAGTAGCGCCCAAAGCCAAGATCGCGTGCGGCCGACCAGACGCGGTCGACGTAGGCAGCGGCGTAGCGGTCGGAGGTCTGCTCGCGGTAGAAGACGGCATCGCGCGAGCCGACCATGTCGAGCAGGATGCCAAACTCGGCGTGGTAGCCGGGCGTGTGCGGGTAGCGTGACCAGTGTTGGGAGCCGAGGCACCAAGAGTTCTCGCTCTGGGGGTCGTCCGATGCGGGATCGAAGGCCGGCGCACCGCTATCCTCGACGTCAAACAAGACGAAGTCCACGCCGATGTCTGCGGGGAGCCCTGAGGCGTTGAGTTGGCGGGCGATCTCCAGAAGGACACCCACGCCGCTGGCGCCGTCGTCAGCCCCATCGATGGGTGTGTGCTGGCGACCCTTATCCGGGTCACGATCGGCAAAGGGGCGCGAGTCCCAATGCGCGCAGAGCAAGATGCGCCGCGTGCGGTCGGGGGCGAGGGCGCCGATGATGTTCTTGGCCGTGAGGCGACGGCCATCGTAGGTGGTGACCTCGGCCTCTTGCACGGTGACGGTCGCACCGTGTCGGCCAGGTAGGTGGCACAAGCCGTGTGCGCCTCTGTTCCGGGTACGCGTGGGCCGAAGGCCACCTGCCGAGCGACGTAGGCATAGGCGCTGTCGGCGTCGAAGTCGGGCGCCGTGGCCGTAGCCTCGGTGGGAGCAGCGGTCTCGCCCTGTGTTGCCTGCCCCTCTTTCCGTCCGCAACCGGAGGCCAGAAGTAGGCCGATAGCCGCGGGGATGATCCATTTTGTCGTCAATCTCAAGTTCATGTTTCGTTTGTTTTCAAGCGGCGACAAAAGTAGGGGCGCACCGATGAAATGTCAATGATTACCGGGCTACATGCAAAAAAAGAGCATCCCCGCCATTTCAGGGATGCCCTTTCAGACGATTTGTTCACCCGCACCTTCTCTGTCCGGTCGCCGACCTTGAAAGCTGCCGGACAGCCATCACGGCTCTTTAGAATCTATTCCGGCTCGGATTGTGGTACCGTGCCGCCCGGTGCAATGATGACTTTTGTGCACGGCCTACTGTTCTTCAAGATCACTTCATAAGTTGTGTTTGCGAGGGTCGTTTTTCTGATGCTTGTTCCGGAAGGGGTAATCACTCCGCATCCGTCAAAGATCAGCTTGCGTGCGAGGAGTGCATAACGATTCTTGGAAGCTTTCACTCTCATCGTGGCCTTTTTGATCGTCAGGTCAGCTTTGGTTCCTATGCCACCTATTGCGTTAATCGTGCAATTATCGATCAGTAGTGAGGCATCAAGCGTGTAGATGGAGACATAATTTGGGGACGCTACCGTCAGCTTTCCGCTGCCTATTATATGGAGCTTGCCTTGGTGTTTAAAGATGCCGTATGGATGATTTCCTTTCGCCTTCACGGTGTTCTTTCCGATTAGCTCAATGGTCAGTGTGTCGGAAGAACGGTAATCGATACCATTCCCGTCACTCACTATCGTGACATTGTTGAGGGTGAGTTTGCGAGTGTTGGGGTCATACGTCACTGTACCGCTCTTAATGGCCGGGAAGTTCTTCGAGTTGATGGCGTTGACATTCGCGGAAGTAACCCGTACGCCACCGATATAGATGCCATAAGTATCAGCTGCGGCGCGTTGTGGCGCCATGGATCCTGCAAGCCCCACGAGGATGAATAGCAGGGCGAGGAGCAGCTTCCTATAATGCGTTTTTGTTTCCATCATGTGAAGTGTTAGGACCTTGCGCCTGGTTGATTTATTGGTGCGGGTACCCGGGTAGGGGCGTATCGAATACGCCCTCCAGGCGCCACCATCGGTGGCGAAGACACGTCCCCGGGTATGATCATTCATCCCTTGCGGGATGTTTGGAGGGCGTATGCGATACGCCCCTACCCTGCCGGATGAAAATCGATGTCCATCAACTCGCACATTCGTCCCTACCGGGACGTTTGGAGGGCGTATTCTTTTGCGCCCTACCCTGCCGGACGAAAATCGACGTCCATCAGCACCAATCTTCGTCTCGACCGAAACGATAACAGGTTCCGGGAGTACGTATCTATTACCGCCTCAGACGGACGCGGCTTCGGGCGCGTCCGGTCCTATACCTATCTATACGGCGGCGGGTACGTTTGCGCCTCCGCTCCCACCCGCGGCGACGTCGGCACCATAAATTTTGCAACCATGCCCGCCGCTTATGACGAAACGACTTTCTTTGTCCCACGTTTTTTCACACCATATTTTACAAACAAACATGAAGTATCAGTATTGGCTCCCGATGATGCTGTTCGCAGGAACAGCGGGGCGGGCACAGGTCGAATTCCGACCGCCGGCAACCCCTCAACATGCCGTCAGAGACACGATCCACAATGTGATATTTACCGACCCTTACCGCTGGCTCGAGGACAAGGACAATCCGGAGGTCGTAGCCTGGTCGCGCGCTCAGCACGACTACGGCATCGAGTACCTCCAGAAGACGCAGAAGATCCACCCCGGCGTTCGCGAACAACTGGCCGCCTACATCGACCGCGACTACGAAGGGCCCCTCTCCAACATCGGCGATCGTGTCTTCCAGACCGTCAAAATGAAGGGCGACAAGCAGTATCGCATCTACACCATCCTGGACGGCAAGCGTGTACT
>CALHPT010000300.1 GCA_938036405.1 uncultured Tannerella sp. | reverse complement strand
GGGAGGACTTTCCTTCTCCTTGGGCGATATTATCATTCCTAAGGAAAAACAAGAGATGATTGCCGATGCCAATGAGCAAGTACAAGGCATCATCGGTAACTATAATATGGGGCTTATCACCAACAACGAACGTTATAATCAGATTATCGACGTATGGACACGTGTAAACAAACAACTTACCGACGTATTGATGAAGAAATTCGTTGCCGACAAGCAAGGCTTCAACTCCGTGTATATGATGCTCGACTCGGGTGCTCGCGGTAGCAAGGAGCAGATTCGTCAGTTGTCGGGTATGCGTGGTCTTATGGCTAAGCCACAGAAGGCTGGTGCTGAAGGTGCTCAGATTATTGAGAACCCAATTATCTCTAACTTTAAGGAGGGTATGTCTGTGTTGGAGTACTTTATTGCTTCACACGGTGCTCGTAAGGGTTTGGCTGATACCGCTATGAAGACAGCCGATGCCGGATACCTGACGCGTCGACTCGTAGACGTATCGCACGATGTGATCATCAACGAGGAAGACTGCGGCACACTGCGTGGCCTCGTCTGCACAGAGCTGAAGAGCAACGAGGACGTCATCGCTTCGCTTTACGAGCGCATCCTCGGCCGTGTTTCTGTGCATGATGTCATTCACCCCATCACGGGTAAAGTGATCGTTCGTTCTGGTGAAGAGATTCGCGAGAAGGAGGCCATGGAGATCCAGGAATCGCCGATCGAAAGCGTCGAGATTCGCTCCGTCCTCACGTGTGAGTCAAAGAAAGGCGTCTGTGCGAAGTGCTACGGCCGCAACCTTTCCACGGGTCGCATGGTGCAGAAGGGCGAAGTGGTCGGTGTCATTGCTGCACAGTCCATCGGTGAGCCGGGTACACAGCTTACCCTGCGTACGTTCCACGTCGGCGGTATCGCCTCGAACATCGCTACCGAAAACAGCCTCATCTCCAAGTACGACGGTGTGCTGGAGATCGACGAGCTGCGCGTGGTAGACTCCGAGAGCGATGGTTGCAAGATCGTAGTCAGCCGTCTGGCCGAGCTGCGCATCGTTGACCCGAACACGAAGATCGTGCTGCATAACCACAACATTCCCTACGGATCGAAGCTCTTCTTCGATAACGGCGCTACCGTTGCGAAGGGTGACAAGATCATCGAATGGGATCCCTTCAACGCGGTTATTGTCTCCGAGGCTGCCGGACGCATCACGTTCGAAAGCATGGAAGAGAACATCACTTACAAGGTGGAAAGCGACGAGACGACGGGTCTGAAGGAGAAGATCATCATCGAGTCGAAAGATAAAACGAAGGTCCCCGTGGCGCACGTTGTCAGCGACGAGGGCACGACGCTTAAAAACTACGCCCTGCCGCTCGGTGCTCACGTGGTCAAAGGAGAAGGCGACATCATCAAAACGGGTGAGGTACTCGTAAAGATTCCGCGCGCCGTCGGTAAGACGGGCGATATCACCGGTGGTCTGCCCCGTGTGACGGAGCTTTTCGAGGCGCGTAACCCGTCCAACCCGGCCGTTGTGTCTGAGATCGACGGTGAGGTCAGCTTCGGCAAGATCAAGCGAGGCAACCGCGAAGTGATGGTTACCTCCAAGCTCGGCGAAACGAAGAAGTACATGGTGCCGCTCTCCAAGCAGCTCCTTGTGCAGGAAAACGACTACGTCCGTGCCGGCATGCCGCTCTCTGACGGCGCCATCACCCCGTCCGACATCCTCTCCATCAAGGGCCCCACGGCCGTACAGGAATACATCGTCAACGAGGTGCAAGACGTTTACCGTCTGCAAGGCGTGAAGATCAACGACAAGCATTTCGAGGTGATCGTACGCCAGATGATGCGCAAGGTCGAGATCGCCGATCCGGGCGACACACGCTTCCTCGAGCAGCAGGTGGTCGACAAGATCGACGTGATGGAAGAGAACGACCGCATGTGGGGCAAGAAGGTCGTGACCGATCCGGGTGAGTCCGAGACGCTCAAGGCTGGCCAGATCGTCACCACACGTAAGCTCCGCGACGAGAACAGTTCGCTCAAGCGCCGCGACAAACGCCTCGTAGAGGCCCGCGACGCCAAGCCCGCCACGACGAGCCAGATCCTCCAAGGCATCACCCGCGCCGCACTCCAGACGTCCAGCTTCATGTCCGCCGCCTCCTTCCAGGAGACGACCAAGGTGCTCAACGAAGCCGCCATCAGCGGTAAATCGGACCGCCTCGAAGGCCTGAAGGAGAACGTCATCTGCGGACACTTGATCCCCGCCGGAACGGGCCGTCGCGAGTTCGACCGCCTCATCGTCGGCGATAAGGACGACTTCGATCGTATTGCCGCCGAACGCGAGTTGGCCGAGCAGAACGAGTCGCTTGAGGTCGCTCCCGCACCGCGTAAGAGCAAGAAGAAGAAAGCAGCTCCGGCACCTGCACCTGAGTCGGAATCGGTCGTCTTGACTTCTGACGCCATCGTGGAGCCGTAAGTCACACACACAGTATTCATACACAATTTCAATCATCATGCTTGACAACCAAAACAGAGCATGTATAGCCGTAACTGCGGGAGGAGGCGACATCTGCCTTCTCCCGCAGATGGCTAATAGGCATGGCCTCATCGCCGGAGCCACCGGCACGGGCAAGACCTGTACGCTGCAAAACATGGCCGAGACTTTTAGCCGCATGGGCGTACCCGTCTTCGCGACCGACATCAAAGGCGATCTCTCCGGCGTAGCCCGCCCGGGCGGTGGCAACGCCGCCCTGCAACGTAGCGTGGATGCGCACCGACTCGCCGAACGGGGCTTTGCTTACACCGCCTCGCCCGTCTGCCTGTGGGACATCTTTGGCGAGGCTGGCCATCCGCTGCGCACCACCATATCTGAGATGGGGCCGCTGCTGCTCAGCCAACTGCTCGATCTGAACGACATCCAAAGCAACGTCCTCTCCATCGCCTTCCGCATTGCCGACGACGAGCGACTCCTGCTGCTCGACCTCAAGGACCTCCGCAAAATGCTGGAGCACATCGGCAATGAGCGCACCCGATACACCACAGCCTACGGCAACATCTCCGTGGCCACCATCGGGGCCATACAGCGCGGCCTTCTGGCGCTCGAGGAGCAAGGCGCCGACTATTTCTTCGGCGAGCCTGCCATTGACATCCTCGACTTCCTCCAGCCGCGCGACGGCCGCGGCGTCATCCACATCCTTGAGGCCGATCGCCTCATGCGCTCCCCGAAGCTCTATACGACCTTCCTCCTCTACCTTCTTTCCGAGCTTTTCGAGCGCCTCCCAGAGGTGGGCGATCTCGACCGGCCGCGCCTCGTCTTCTTTTTCGACGAAGCCCATTTGCTCTTCAATAGCATCGCGCCCGCGCTCCTCGAAAAGGTCGAGCTGGTCGTCCGACTCATCCGCTCCAAAGGCGTTGGCATCTATTTCTGCACACAAAACCCGGCCGACATCCCCGACACCGTGCTCGGTCAGCTCGGCAATCGTGTGCAGCACGCCCTGCGCGCCTTCACCCCGCGCGACCAGAAAGCCGTCTCGACGGCGGCCTCCACCTTCCGTCCCAACCCCGCTTTCGACGCCCGCGCGGCCATCACGGAGCTGGGAGTAGGCGAGGCACTCGTCTCTTTTCTCGACGCCGCGGGTCGGCCCACCATCGTCGAGCGCGCCGCCATCATCCCGCCTGAGGGTCGCGCTGGCGCACTCACCGCAGACGAGCGCCGCGCCACGATCCAGGCCTCGCCCTTCTTCGGTAAGTATGACCAAGCCGTCGATCGCGAATCGGCCTTCGAACTCCTCACCGCCCGCATGGAGCGCACCAATCGTGAGCGCGACGACGCCCTCCGCGAAAAGGAGGAGCAGCGCCAGCAAAGGGAACAGGAGCGCCGCGAACGAGCCGAGCGTGTCGAGCGTGAGCGCCTCGAGCGCCAACGTCAGCGCGAGAAGGACAGTAGCCTCACCGGCAGTCTCACCAAGATGGCCTCCACCAAAGCCAAGCGCGAGGTGGTCAACCTCATCTTCAAATTCGGCCGTGGCCTGCTGGGATCCCTGCTGAAATAGCCACAAGGCCCGCATATCACACCGATGTGCGGGTCTTTTTCTTTGGAAGAAGCCCGACCTACACTGTCAATGGGGCCTTTCATCCCTGAAAAACGCCGATCTACACTGTCAGTGGAGCATTTCATCCCCGAAAAACGCCGATCTACACTGTCGATGGAGCATTTCATCCCCGAAAAACGCCGATCTACACTG
>CALHPT010000299.1 GCA_938036405.1 uncultured Tannerella sp. | reverse complement strand
AACGTCGTCACGCATGGCGCTACATCGTAGATAGGTACATCCTTTGAAAAGCAGCAAACGGGGAAACATATTCCTTGTTTGCTGCTTTTTTCATGCACTTCATGCCCAACCTATCTCATTTTATTACTCCAGAAAACGATCAAGAAGCATAACCTGTTACTCAAAATAGCCTCCGACTATACTCAAAAGCATAAATTACCTACATAAAAACCCATTTGATCACCTTCAAAAGCTATATCACGTTGCACAAAAATCCTTTTGATCACACTCAAAACCACAACCCACCTACTCGAATATACGTTTGATCAGACTCAAGAGCACCACACAGCTACAAGGTAGACCTATTGATCAAAACAGAGAAGGCTAACTACTTGATGATTGCCATAGAAGTGCATCACGCACGAGGCGACACACAGACTCATCTCCACTTCACATTTCAAAGAAAAAATCTCCCGATTAATTTGTCCAATAGAAATATACGACGGATCTTTGCGGCAAATAAATAACTAACGACATGATACATCACGTCAATCTATCCCGTATTCGCGTCTTGAACTTCTATCAAGCAATGTATAATATCCTTACCTTTTTAAATGAGGAAAATTTAGAGACGCTGAAGCTAAAAGATCATGTAGCGATCTTTAATGAGAAATACAAAGCCTTCGACGATGCAGTAGTTCCGCTCAGAAAAAGTGGGAAGACAGACAAACTTAACAAGCACGGATCCGATCGCGACGATGCGCTGGTTGGTCTGGGTCGTCATTTGAGGCTTTACATCACCTACCCCGTTAAAAACATGGCGGATGCTGCTTGGCGCCTTTACCCCGTGCTTAAAGGATACGGAAAGATGCCACACCTCAAACCGCAGCGCGAGAAGACAGCACTCATCAGCAATCTGCTTCAGGATTATGACACAGCCCAGGCTAAGGCAGATCTGGCGCTGATCGGCGCAGACAAATGGGTGGACATCTTGAAAGATTCGAATACAAAATACAAAGGGATCTACCAGGAACGTGTTGAATTTGATTCCGCGTTGAAAAAGGGTCTCACACAAAAGACTAGAGATGCCCTCTACGAAGAGTTCAAGTTACTCGTCAAACGCATTAATTCACTCGCACTCATTGAAGGGGAAGCCCCCTATCTGAATTTGATGGAGAAAATCAATATGGAGATGAAGAAAGCCAACTTATCCGAACGACCTGACAGGAAGAAGAAAGATGATCCTGACATCCATCTTCCGGAAGAAAGCGAAGACGAAGAGAAGAAACCATAAGCTATTTACGATATCGCGGATAAGCAGAAAGGATAAGTTCGTTACAAGCATATTAAACCGCTCTAAAAGGGAATCTATAAATAGGAACAAGGAATGAATCTGCATGTTGCACCTATATGCAAAAGCGCAGCCTTTTTGCTTCCATTTATCCCTATCTAAGCGCTAACTCATCAACTGTTTACAGAAAAAGATTATTGATAAAGCATAGGCATGAAACAGAAATACCTACTCGACCTCCGGGTAGTCTCCAATGAATGTCTACAAGGGCGTTATAGCCTACTGAAACTTACGTCAGACAGTGGGTTGCTCCCGGAGATGGATCCCGGGCAGTTTGTGGAAATTCTTGTAACGGATTCCCCCGGCACACTGCTTAGGCGTCCCATATCCATCCATTATGTGGATCGGGAGCGAAATGAGCTCTGGCTATTAGTGCTCCCCATAGGCGATGGAACGCGTCGCATGGCACAATATAAATCGGGAGACATCGTGAATGTGATGCTGCCACTGGGTCATGGATTTACAGTGCCTAAGTCTGTGACGCCGGATACCAAAAACTTATTGCTGGTCGGCGGCGGTGTCGGGGCGGCTCCTATGCTCTATTTGGGTAAGGCGCTCCGCGAAGCCGGTTTTTCTCCCGCTTTCTTGATCGGAGCGCGAACGGCCGACGGCATCGCCCAACTTTCAGCCTATGCAGCCTATGGCGAGGTCTATGTTTCTACCGAAGACGGTTCGCTCGGAGAGCGCGGCTTCGTGACGGATCACTCCATCTGGAAGGCGGCATCCTTCGGCTATATCTATTCCTGTGGACCGAAACCGATGATGATGGCCGTAGCCAAACGAGCACGGCAGACGGGAACACCTTGCGAAGTCTCGCTGGAGAATATGATGGGATGTGGCATCGGGGCTTGCCTCTGCTGCGTAGAAGATACGACTGACGCGGGACGTGTTTGCACATGCACGGAAGGCCCAGTCTTTAACATAGATAGATTGACATGGCCGATTTAACAACGCATATCGGGGAACACTTGGTGCTTAAAAACCCCGTAATGACCGCATCTGGCACCTTTGGTTATGGGCTGGAGTATGCGGATTTCATGGATATAGGACGTTTAGGAGCGATTATTGTCAAGGGCACGACGGATGAGCCAAGACAAGGCAATCCTTATCCGCGCATGGCGGAGACTCCGGCCGGCATGCTGAATGCTGTCGGATTGCAAAACCGCGGTGTCGACTATTTCGTTGAAAAGATCTATCCCACGATTCGAGAGACAGGTACACACATGATCGTCAATGTGGGAGGGTCTACGCTGGAGACTTATGCCTCGTGCGCAGAAAAGATCGCCGCATTAGACGGGATACCCGCCATTGAGCTCAACATCTCTTGCCCGAATATGAAGCAAGGGGGAATGAGTTTCGGGTTATGTGCGTCATCGGCAGCGGAAGTTGTGCGCGCGGTAAGACGTGTCTATCCGCGTACCCTGATTGTGAAGCTCTCACCCAATGTGACGGACATCACGGAGATCGCGCGGGCCGTAGAAGCAGAAGGGGCAGATGCCGTATCGCTGATCAACACCCTCCTGGGCATGGCGGTGGATGCTGAGCGCAGAAGGCCGATACTCTCCACCGTAACGGGTGGACTTTCCGGACCTTGCGTGAAGCCTGTCGCACTGCGTATGGTATGGCAAACGGCAAGAGCGGTACATATACCCGTCATTGGTTTGGGAGGTATCGCCACGTGGCAAGATGCGGTAGAGTTCATGCTGGCAGGCGCGACAGCGGTGCAGATCG
>CALHPT010000298.1 GCA_938036405.1 uncultured Tannerella sp. | reverse complement strand
AAGAAGCAAAAGAAAATCAAGGCCTCTGCCGAGGCCGGGGAAGTTGGCCGGATACCTGACTAAACTTCGTGGGTGTCTAATACTGTTCTTTTTCGTTGGGGAAGTCGCGCGTTTTGATGTCGCCGATGTAGGCCTGAACGGCGTCGGTGATGACGGTGTGCAGGTCGGCATAGCGACGCAGGAAACGGGGCGAGAAGTCTTGGTTGATGCCCAGCATGTCGTGCATGACGAGCACTTGTCCGTCCACTCCGCCGCCGGCACCGATCCCGATCACTGGGATACGCAGCTCGCTGGCTACGCGTGTGGCCAGGTCGGCGGGGATCTTCTCCAGAACCAAGGCGAAGCAGCCCAGCTCCTCGAGCAGTCGGGCGTCTTCAACGAGCTTGGCGGCCTCTGCCTCCTCGCGGGCGCGGACGGTATAGGTGCCGAACTTGTTGATGGATTGCGGCGTAAGGCCGAGGTGCCCCATGATGGGTATGCCGGCGCAGAGGACGCGCTGGATGGACTCGCGGATCTCGGCGCCGCCCTCCATCTTGATACAGTCGGCGTGCGTCTCCTTCATCACGCGGATGGCCGAGGCGAGCGCCTCCTTGGAGTTGCCCTGATAGGAGCCGAAGGGCAGGTCGACGACGACCAGCGCGCGGCGCACGGCCTTGACGACCGACTTGCCGTGGTAGATCATTTGATCGAGCGTGATGGGCAGCGTGGTGATGTTGCCCGCCATGACGTTCGAGGCCGAGTCGCCGACCAGAATAACGTCCATACCGGCGCGGTCAATGATCTGCGCCATCGAGTAATCGTAAGCCGTGAGCATGGCGATCTTCTCGCCGCGCTGCTTCATCTCGTAGAGCCGGTGGGTGGTGACCTTACGGCTGTCGTCTGCTATGGCTGTGGACATGACGGTGCGGAGTCGTTCTAATTTGTTTCGCCGCTGCCGACGCCGCCGATGTAGTGGAGGAGCTCCTCGAGGTAGTCGAGGTCGCTACCGGCGTAGAGGACTTGGCCCATGTTGTCGATGACGTAGACGGTGGGGATCCAGCGGATGCCGTACAGCCGGGAGATCTCGGTCTCTTTCCACTTCTTGAGCTCGCTCACCTGAGGCCACGTGATGCCGTCTTTCTCAACCGCCTTGAGGCAGGCCTCTCGGTCAGTGTCGAACGAGACGCCGAGGAAGTCGATGCCGATGGGTTCGTCTTTATAACGCCGGTAGAGGTCGACCATGCGGGGGTTAGCCTTGCGGCAGTCGGGGCACCAAGAGGCCCAGAAGTCGATGACGAGGTAGCGGCCGGCGTAGTCCTTGAGCGCGATGGTAGCTTCACCGTCGACGGTGGGCAGGCTGAAGTCCGGCGCCTCTGTACCGACGGCGAGGAGGGCCGAATTGTCCGGTTTCTCGTGTTGCGCATGGAGCGCATGGGGTGCGACGAGTGCGATAAGCGCAATGAGTGTCGCTAAGAGGGGGAAGCGTTTCGTTTTCATTCTGTCTATATGGGTTTGTGGGTTGTGTACATAAATATAAAGGTATAGGGGATCAGGAGATGAGGTAGGGTTCGGGGTAGAGGCGTCGCTCAAAAAGGAAGCCGTGAGGAAGAAGCTCGTGGCGGAAAATGTTCCGAACCACAGCCTGCGGCTTTCTGAATTTACCTCTCGTTTCCATCACCAAGTGGCCTTGCGGCTCGTCCGTAAGCCGATAAGAGAAGAGGGCGACCTTCTTTTGGTAATCATCCAGCAGGTTGCCGATCTCATAGAAGCGTTCGATGGAGGCGGCGAGTTGCCGCCACGCGTGCAGCTGTTTCTTCTCGATGTATTGGCCTTCGCTCTCGGTCAGCTCATTGAAGACGATAAACGCGTTGCCAGCTACAGGGCTAATAACGAAGTCGCACCGCAGCACGCCTTCTTCGCCGAACTGCTTGATATAGCCTTCAAAGTCGATCACTTCGACCGGCTCACCCTGCCATCGGATCACGGATACGCCCGCGTTCGGCTCTTGAATTATCCGCTCCTGTTGATCGCGAATCTCGAATGTCCCTCTGTGCGGCTCTTCCCGCCGCGGCGGAACGACCTTATCGGGTGCCTTGCCGCGGTATCGCGGATAATCCTCCAGCAGAAACTTCATCAGCGCGCTGTCCATGTTCGTCATTTCTTGATGCTGTCGTAGGCGTTGAAGATGTCCTCCATCGTGTCGGAGAGGTCGATTGTATCGATCACCGTGTGCCCGCTCAGGTTGTCGGTAGCCATGAGCGAATGCACTACTCCGTCATGCAACCGATACGCGGCGATCTCATCCGGCTTGATGTAGGGATAGCTCTCGCGGGCCTTTTTGTAGTAGGACGCTTTGAGGAGCACGTTGAGGTGGTTGAGGATGTAGGGGCTGTGGGTGGCGAACATCAGACCGAGTTGACGGCCGTCGTCCGGGCGTTTGTTATCTCCGCGATAGAAGGCTTCGCGGATCAGATCGTTGATAAAGAGGCATTGCGTCCGCGGGTCGAGACTCAGCTCCGGCTCCTCGATGTAGAGATGGATGTATTTCTTGAGGTCTTTCAAGTTGACTTCGGGGCGGAACTGCGAAATATCTTCATCGGAAAGTTGATCCAGCACAGAGCGACGAAAAGCGTTAGTGAACGAAAATTCATGGGCGAAGTAGCGCATGATGGTCATCAGCGGCGCGGAGGTTTGTATGCCGGACGAAGTATTCTCTAACTCGAAGTATTTGTCGCTCCCGTCATTCAGAGAAATCAGAAAGTGCTTCCGTGTAGGCCCAGTCTTCACTTCCATCTTCATTCCTATATAATCCAACGATTGTTCTTTGATGCGATCGGTAGCCTC
>CALHPT010000297.1 GCA_938036405.1 uncultured Tannerella sp. | reverse complement strand
TTGTTTTGATGATGAACACCATCAATAACTTTTCAAGGATCGTGCTTTGAAGATAAACAGGATCAAAAACTTTTCAAGGATCATGTTTTGAATATGAACGGGCTTGAAATTGATTTTTCATTGATGTTTATCAGTAAAATCATAGGTGAAAATGATTGGATATCGTGTTCTGCTTAAAAACAGAAGATCTATCTTTTTGTACTTATTGTTTTGATCATAAACAGGGGGTAAAATCTTTTGGATATCATGTTTTGATCATAAAAACGACCATGTTGAGGCCGGTAAAGCCCACTGATTCAGACAATGAGTAGTTCGGAGCCTCGGTGAAGCCCACTGATTCAGACAATGGAAGGTTTGGAGGCTCGGCAAAGGTTACTGATTCAGACAAGAAAAGGTTTGGAGCGTCGGCAAAGGGAAATGCTGGCGCGCATCCGGGGTTGGGGCTATCAAATACGCCTACCCAACATATCAAAGAGGTGAAGGCATGTTCCAAGACGAAAAAGGCCGGGTACAAGTGGAATCTCTCCAACATGTATCCGGCTAAACTTCGTCGGCGCCGCAGTCGCCCCCAGCGTTTCGTGGCTCGCCCTTCAGTAGCGGAAGACGCCGCCGCCGAGGAACTCGCGGAGGAGAGAGGTGGTGGGCAGCTCTTCGATGGGGATGTCGTTGAAGTAACGGAGGAAGCGGAGCAGGCGATAGGCCTCGGCACTCTCGGCGTCGCGCTCACGGATCTCGCTGAGGATGGGCTCGGCGTAGCGGCGGAGGGCCGCCAGCTCGTAGAGCATGGCGCTGTTGAACATCGCGTCGGCGTTCTCCTGGTAGGGGAAGACCCAGCGGTCGTCGCCACGGCGCACCTTGGGCCACATGGCGATCGTCTCGCGGGCGGAATAGCCGCGATAGCGGTAGTCGCGGACAATGCGGCGGAGCAGACGGTTGTCTGACGTGGGGATCCAGTTGTGGCCGTCGAGCGAGATGGTGGTAAGGGCCGAGACGTAGATGCGGTAGATCTTTTCGGGCGGGATATGAGCCGTGAGCTCGGGGTTGAGGCCGTGGATGCCCTCGAGGATCAGGACGGAGTTGTCACGGATCTGGAGCATGTCGCCACGGAAGACGCGTTGGCCGACAGAGAAGTCGAACGAGGGCAGCTCGATCTCGTCGCCGCGGAGGAGTCGCTCGAGGTCGCGGTGGAAATAGGGGAGGTCGATGGCGTAGAGCGACTCAAAGTCGTAACCGCCATCGTCGTCGCGGGGGGTGTCCTCGCGGTTGACGTAGTAGTCATCGAGCGAGATGCCCAGCGGGTGGAGCAGGTTGGTGATGAGCTGTACCTGGAGGCGCTTGCAGAAGGTGGTCTTGCCCGACGATGAGGGGCCGGAGATGAGGACGATGCGAACGCCGCCCTCACGGTACCGCCGAGCGATGTCCTCGGCGATGTGAGCGATCTGCTTCTCCTGCATGGCCTCGGAGACCATGATGATGTCACGGGCACGGCCCTCGGTGACGGCCTGGTTGAGGTCGCCGACATAGTTAAGTCCGACGGTGCGCTGAAGCTGGAGGTATTCTTTGTAGGCATTGAACATCTTCTGCTGGGGCACGGGCGGATAGAGCGTGGTCGGATCGTCGCGCTGGGGAACCCGCAGCAGGACGCCGTCGGCATACGGGATGAGGTCGAAGAGCGGAATGCGGCCGGAGGAGGGCGTGAGGCAGCCGTAGAAGTAGTCGATGTAGCCGTTGAGACCGTAATAGGTGGTGTAGGTCATGCCGGCGGTCTCGATGAGCAGGGCACGGTCGTTCATCCCCTTCTCACGGAAGGTGGCCAGGGCATCCTCGGTGCGGACGACGTAGCGGACGAAGGGCATGTCTTCGTTGATGATCTCCTGCATGCGTTGCTTGATGCGGTGGACGTCGTCCTCGGTCATCGGTTCGCGGTGCTCGAAGGCGCAGTAGAGGCCTTTCGACACGGGGTGCTCGAGGCTGAAGGGGCGCGAAGGATAGAGGTCGTAGACGGCCTTGACGAGGATGAAGCAGAGCGAACGCAGGTAGATGCGGTAGCCCGAGGGGTGGGTGTAGTCGACGAACTCGACGTCCTTCGGGTTCCAGCAGCGATAGGTGAGACCCTCTACGCGCTTGTTGACCCGCGCGCCGAGGGGGGGATAGCGAAGCGGTCGGCCGGCCGCGGCGTAAATCTCTTCGAGGGTGGAGCCAACGGGCACGGTGACGGTCTGTTCGGTGTTTTTGCAGTAGATCTCAATGGAGTCTGTTCGGCTTTCGTTCGGGGAAAATGTGGTGGGGGTAGGCATTGTCTTCCTTTCGTGTTTAGTGTAATCTCTACTTTTGTCGGGCAAAGAAAAATTGATTATTCCGAAACATAACCCCGTATGAACTACTCCTTTCTTGACTTTCTGACGCTCCTCGGCTCGCTCGGCATGTTCCTTTATGGCATGAAGATCATGAGTGAAGGCCTTCAGAAGGTAGCCGGCGATAAGCTGCGCAACATTCTCTCTGTGATGACGACTAACCGCTTCACGGGCGTCCTGACCGGTATGCTCGTGACAGCCCTGATCCAGTCCTCCAGCGCCACGACCGTCATGGTGGTCAGCTTTGTCAACGCCGGCCTGCTCAGCCTCGGGCAGTCCATCAGTGTGATCATGGGCGCCAACGTCGGCACCACGGTCACGGCGTGGGTCATCTCCTTCTTCGGCTTCAAGTTCGACATCAGTATCCTCTCCCTGCCGCTCATGGGCATAGCCATCCCGCTCATGTTCGCCAAGAAGAGCAACTACAAATCGCTCGGGGAGTTCATACTTGGGTTTGCCTTCCTCTTCCTCGGCTTGCAATACCTCAAGAACTCTGTGCCCGACCTTCAGGGCAACCCTGAGGTGCTCTCTTTTATTCAGAACTACACGTCGATGGGCTACGGCTCCATCCTCCTTTTCCTCGTTCTGGGTACGATATTGACCATCATCGTGCAGTCCTCCAGTGCCACGGTGGCCATTACGCTCATCATGTGTACCCAAGGCTGGATGCCCTTCGAGATGGCCGCCGCAATGGTGCTTGGTGAGAACATCGGTACGACCATCACGGCCAACCTGGCCGCCCTCTCGGGCAACGTCTCCGCTCGCCGCGCCGCCTTGGCCCACCTCATGTTCAACCTCTTCGGCGTGCTCTGGGTGATGATCCTCTTCTATCCCTTCTGTCATTTGGTGGAGTGGCTCGTGACGCGCTTCGGCCCCGGCGATCCGCACGCCATGACGAACTTCATCCACTCGCTCGACGCCGAGACCGTCCGCAGCATCACCTCCGACGAGAAGCTCACCGACTCGCGCCTCATCGGCCTCCGCGAGCAGCTCCAGACGCAACAAGTGGCCGTCTCGTACGGGCTTTCGCTCTTCCACACGCTGTTCAACGTCTTCAATATCCTCGTCATGATCTGGTTCGTCAAGATCTACGAACGCATCTGTTCGGCCTTCATCAAGTCGCCGCGCGAGAACGAAGACGAGGAGTTCCAACTCAAATACATCTCGGCCGGTATGCTCTCTACCTCTGAGCTCTCGCTCATACAGGCCAACAAAGAGATCGCGGTCTTTAGCGAACGCACCTATCGCATGTTTGGCATGATCAAAACGTTGCTCCACGAGACCGACAGCGAGAAGTTCCTCAAGACATTCGTCCGCGTAGAGAAATACGAGCAGATCAGCGACCGCATGGAGGTGGAGATAGCCAACTACCTCACCCGTGTGCTCGAAGGCCGACTCAGCGCCGAGGGTAAGAACAACATCCGCGTCATGCTCCGCGCCGTCTCCGAGATCGAGAGCATCGCCGACTCCTGCAATAACATCGCCCGTACCATCAAGCACCGCAACGATGCCAAGGGACACTTCACCGAAGAGCAGAACCACAACGTGGAGCACATGATGACCCTCACCGACACCGCCATCGTGCACATGAAAGACATCCTGCACCGCCAAGTCGGCACGCGCGACGACATGGTGCTCTCCTACAACCTGGAGAACGAAATCAACTCCTATCGAAACATGCTCAAAAACGAAAACATCGATAACATCGACAACAAGCGCTACAGCTATTCCGACTCCGTCTACTACATGGACATCATCTCCGAGTACGAAAAGATGGGCGATTACATCCTCAACGTAGTCCAGGCGATTGTTGAAAAGAAATTCTGATCTCCCCTCACCGCATAAAATGATACGTTCTTTTTTAGACGCTAATTTCCTGCTCCGCACTGACACGGCTGTCGAGCTTTTCCGCCGTCACGCCGAAAAGTCACCCATCGCTGACTACCATACGCTCCTCCGAGCTGACCTCATCGCAGCCAACGAGCCCGTGGCAGACCTCACCTCCCTCTGGCTCGACGCCGACCCCGCCAAGTGGCGCCTGATGCGCGCTGGCGGAGTGTCCGAGGACTACATCTCGGGCAATCGTACCCCCTACGAAAAGTTCGAGAAGTGGGCCGAGATCCTACCGCAAGCCATGCGCCACCCGATTTATCACCAGGCGCACATGGAGCTGAACCGCGTGTTCGGCATCGGCGAGACGCTCAAGCCCTCCAACGCCCGCGACATCTACGAGTCCTGCACCGCCAAGCTACAAACGCCCGAGTACCTGCCGCAAGCCATCCTCCGGCGGCTACGCATCGAGACGCTGGCCACGACGGACGATCCGGCCGACAGCCTCGATGCACACCTCGCGCTGCGTGAAGCGGCCGGAACGGACGGCCTGCGTGCACTCCCGACGTGGTGTCCAGACCGTGTGCTCGACCTCCGCAATGCGGAGCATTACAATGCCTACCTCGATCGGTTAGCCGCCGCGGCTGACACATCGATCACCACATACAAAGATCTGCTCACCGCGCTCCGCCGCCGACACAAAGCCTTTGGCGAAGCCGGCTGTGTGGCTACGCTACACCGGATCGTCACCTTCCCCGATGCCCCGAGCACCGATGACACGCAAGCGGCCCATGAGGCACTGCGCAAGGTGCGCGAGGGAGGCGAACCGACAGCTGACGAATGCCTCAGCTTCCGTGCCGTATTGCTTCGCGATCTGGCAGAGATGGACACGGATGCAGAACGCGTGCAAATGTTTCACGTCGGTACGCTCCGCGACCTCCATCCGCGGCTCTATAAGAAAACCGGCCCTGATGCAGGCTTTAACGCGCCGGCAGATCGGCCGACGGCAGAGTCGATGGCACGTTTCTTCGCCCGGCTCGACGCTGACGGCGTCCTCCCGCAGACAATCATCAGTTGCGACCCTATCGCCGATGCACCGTCGGTGGCGGGCGTGGCTGCCTGCTTCGCCGGGCGTGGCGTACGGATGCACTATACGCCGGCGGGGTGGCACATCGGACGTCCGGAGGCGCTGGAGGCACATCTCAACGTGATGACGGCTGAAGGACTCGTTGCGCAATCCATCGGGTTCGCCTCGGGGGCACGCACATTGCTGGCCCCGGTGCGGCACGAGTATTTCCGCCGCGTCATATGCGACGTCTTTGGCCGCGAAGTCGAGCAAGGCCTCCTGCCACACGGCGACCTCTCGACGGTGAAGCGCACCATAGAGAACATCTGTAGCACGAACGCACGCCGCTTGATGAACTGTTAAGTGGCTCTTGTTTTTGTTCATGATGGGCCGGCAGCTTTCCATGGCTGTCGGCTCTTTTTATATATCCACTTTGAGCAACCAGTGATCCTCGTCCCGTGGCGGGATGGCATCTCAACAGCCATTTGGACCTCATCCCGTGGCGGGACGGCATCTCAACCACCATTTTGGCCCCATCCCGTGGCGGGACGGCATCTCTACGGCCATTTTGGCCCCGTCCCGTGGCGGGACGACATCTCTATGGCCATTTTGGCCCCATCCCGTGGCGGGACGGCATCTCAACAGCCATTTGGGCCCCATCCCGTGGCGGGACGGCGTCTCAACAGCCATTTTGGCCCCATCCCGTGGCGGGACGAGACGGCGCCCTCCCTCGCTCCTATCCAAGCGGGGGTATCTTTGCCCGCATCATGGAGGAAGAGAAACGAATCATTGACATCCGCGAGGTGCTCCGACGCAAGGCGCCGGGCGCGGCACGGTGGATCCCCGCGGCGGTGACGAACTGGCTGGCGCGGACCATTCACGAGGCGGAGATGAACGACATCTTGACGCGTTACGCCGACCTTGACGGGGTAGCGTTTATGCAGGCCTTAGTTGCGGAGTTTGACTTGACGCTGGATCTGCACGGCGCGGAGCATCTGCCCACATCCGATCAGCGCAGCCTTTTCGTTTCGAATCATCCGCTGGGCGGGTTGGACGGCATCTGCCTCTCGGCGCTGCTGGGCGGGCGATACGGGGCGACGTTTCGCTGCGTGGTGAACGATCTGCTGCTCTTCATTCCCAACCTACGCTCGATCTTCCTGCCGGTCAACAAGCACGGTCGGCAACGGCGCGAAGCCGCGGCACGGTTTGACGAGGCCATGCGCGGCGCGGGGCAAGTGCTGACCTTTCCCGCCGGGTTATGCTCGCGGCAGCAAGGCGGACAGATCGCTGACGTAGCCTGGCAACCCTCGTTCGTGCGCGACGCGGTGCGTTACCAGCGCGACGTGGTACCCATCTACTTCGACGCCCGCAACTCCGACCGCTTCTATCGGGCGGCGCGCTGGAGACAGCGGCTGGGCATCGGGCTGAATGTGGAGATGGTCTACCTGCCGGACGAGATGTTCCGAAACAAACACCAGCGGTTTGGCGTTTACATAGGCGCTCCGATCGCGTGGCAGACGTTTGACGCCACGCGGCGCCCGCAGGAGTGGGCCGAGCGAGTGAGAGATACGGTTTATGGCATAAAAAGGAAACGGGAATGATTGAGAAGATGATACCGCCGGTCGATCCGGACGTGTTGGAGAGGGAGCTGACGCCTGCGCGGCGGTTGCGGCGGACGAATAAGTCGGACAATGAGATCTACGTAGTCACCGGGGGCGAGGCGCCGCAGGTGATGCGTGAGATCGGGCGGCTACGCGAGGCGGCGTTTCGCTACTACGGCGGCGGCACGGGGCGCGCACTGGACGTGGACGCGTTCGACGAGCAGCCGGGGGGCTACCGACAGTTGATCGTATGGAGCCCGCGCGACAGGCGGATCCTCGGTGGCTATCGGTTTCGGTGCGGCTCGGAGGCCCTCAGTGAGGGCGGAACGCCACAGTTGGCTACGGCAGCGCTGTTCCATTTTTCAGATCGCTTTATTCAGGAATACTTGCCCTACACAGTGGAGCTGGGCCGATCGTTCGTCTCGCTCGACTATCAGGCTACGCTGCCACGGCCGGGCAGCATCTTCATCCTCGACAACCTATGGGATGGGCTGGGGGCCCTGACGGTGATCGACCCCACGCTGCGATATTTCTTCGGTAAGGTGACGATGTATCCGGGCTACAACATAGAGGCGCGCAACATGATTCTCTACTTCCTCCGGCGTCACTTCCCGGATCCGGACAAACTGGTGGTGCCCATCCATCCGCTCACGGCCGAGGTGGACGAGGCTGCCATGGAGATGCTCTTTCGGCATGAGAACTTCCGAGAGAATTATCGGGTGCTGAACCAAGAGGTGCGTAAGCGGGGGCTGAACATCCCGCCACTCGTCAATGCCTACATGAGCCTCTCGCCACAGATGCGAACGTTCGGCACGGCCATCAATCGGCGCTTCGGCAACGTGGAGGAGACAGGCCTGCTGATCGCCATCGACGAGATTCTGGAGGACAAGAAGAAGCGACACATCGAGACCTACCTCAAGGAGGAGGCTGAGACGCCAGCCTTCCGACGGGTGGAGATCCGGTGATCTCAAATGGATATAAACACGAAAGGCGACCCCTGATCTTGGGGGCCGCCTTTTTTCTTTTGGTGCCGGCCAAGCTGGCCGGGTACGTAAAGATGTTAGAGTAGGGCTTGGATCTCGCTTTCGAGCCGGTCAGGATTGTCGACGCGCTTGATGGGGGCGCCTTGCCGGTTAAGCAGGAAGAGGGTCGGCAGGTTGCGGACATTGTAAAGGGCCGTGTAGCGTGAGTAGACGGATTCGGGGTCGCGCACACAAGTCCAGGCAAGGTTGGAGGCGACGTTCTTCCAGAGGTGGACGTTGTCGTCGAGCGAGACTTGGTAGATGACGAGGCCACGGCTGCGGAACTTCTCATAAATGGAGCCGAGGGTGAGGTTGAGGGCCGGAGCCCACTCGGTTTCGTAGGCAGTGAAGCAGAGCAGGGTGATGTGGCCCGGGGCGACGTCGGAGAGCTTGACCGTGCGACCTTGCAGATCGGGCAGCTCGATGTCGATCATCTCGATCTCTTGCGTGGGGATGCCTTCGAGATTCAGCTCGGGACGGTTGCGGGTCACTTTGAGCGACTGGAGGGCGAGGTTGTAGAGGTGTTTCGAGCGAGGACTTTCGGGGTAGAGGTTGTTGTAGCTGGTGGCCACGGCCCCGAAGGCGCGCGAATCGTTCTTGTCGTAGGGGTCGAAGAGAAGCATACCGTCGACCTGCTGAAAGAGCGCGAAGTAGGCGGCGGTAGACATGGGCCGGGCGTAGATGTATTTGCGGGCCACGTCCTTGTACGTCTCTGCGGCGCTGACGATGCGCTGGCGGTAGGCAGAGTCGCCGAGGGCACCGGCGTGATACTCGTCGCGGGCGCGATTGATCTCCTGTCCGGCGTCGAGCTGGGCGAGGGCGATCTCCTTAATGGCCGTGCAATTGTCGGAGCCCTCGACGGTATATGAAGTGGCGAAGCTCTTGGCATCGGCGGTGAAGGTGATCGTCTCGGTGGAGTCAACGGCAAAGTTGATCCACTGGTTCTTCAGGCGCAGGCGATAGAAATCCGGATAGTCCGGGCGAGGGCTTTTGAAGCGGAACTTACCCGAGGCGCCGACCTTGGCGGAGTCGAGCAGGGTGACGGACGAGAGTCCGACGTTTTCGAGATAGATCATTTGACCCTCTGCGCCGGCCACGATGCCGGAGACGGTGAAGTCCTTTGCCGACCGCTGGCAGCTGGAGAGCAGACCTATCAGCAGGCAGAGGATAATTATTAGCGTGTTGGGATGGTTTGTTTTCATAAAGGAGAAATCGTTCATTCTTGTTCTACGGCCGCAAAAGTAGCTTACTTTAACACCAGAGCGGGGAAAGCCTCAGGGCAGCCACCCCAATCGAGCGCTTGTTTGGGCCCAAACATTTTCGCTGAAGCCAATCAAGCGCTTGTTTGAGGCCAAACATTTTCGCTGAAGCCAATCGAGCGCTTGTTTGGGCCCAAACATTTTCGCTGAAGCCAAACAGACCTCTGTTTGGAGCCAAACCCATTGTGGGGAAGCATGTTTTTGGTGCGGCTGCCCTGGCTGTCTTGAACAGAAACCCGTATTTATCTGTGTAGCGGCTTACTTTTGCGGCCCTATGATGACAAATGACATACGCTCGATCATCGAGCAAGAAGCGGACGCCGTGCGAAACATCCCCATCTCGGAGCGCTATGCGGAGGCCGTGGACTTAATCGTAAAACATGTACACAAGCAGGGGGGAACCCTCATCACAGCCGGCATGGGTAAGGCCGGACAGATCGCCATGAACATGGCCACCACCTTTAGCTCTACCGGCACCCCGGCTTTCTTCCTGCACCCTGGCGAGGCGCAACATGGCGACCTCGGCATCGTCCGACGGAACGACCTGCTGCTGCTCGTCTCCAACTCCGGCAAGACGCTTGAGCTCATCGAGCTGGTCGAACTGGCTCGTGGACTCGTGCCCGACATCCCCTTTATCTTGATCACCTCTGACCCGCAGAGCGAGCTGGCCCGACGGGCCACCCTCTGTCTGCCCACCGGTGCGCCGCGTGAGGTCTGCACCTTGGGGCTGACGCCAACCACATCAACGACAGTGATGACCGTCATTGGCGATGTGCTCGTCGTGGGCACGATGGACCGCATCGGCTTCACCTCCACCGACTATGCCAAGCGCCACCACGGCGGCTATCTCGGATCGAAGAGCCGGCAACTGAGCCGAAAGGAGGCCGAGGCATGAGACGCGTGATCGGCATTGGCGAGACGATACTCGACATCCTCTTCCGCGACGGACAGCCTTACACGGCCCTACCCGGCGGATCGATCTTCAACACACTCGTCTCGCTCAGTCGGGTGGGCGTGCAGACGTCGTTCATCGGTGAGCTGGGCGACGATCGCGTGGGCCAGATCATCCGGGATTTCATGCAGCAAAACGGCATGTCGACGGACTACATGGATAGCTTTTCCGAGGGCCTCAGCCCCGTCTCGTTGGCCTTCCTCGACGAGGGGCAGGGCACGGACTATATGTTCTACACGAACCGCTCCAAGCGGCGGTCGAACATGGCCCTGCCCGACATTCAGCCGGACGACATCGTCCTCTTCGGCTCTTATTACGCCCTCAACCCCGACACCCGCGACCGCGTCATGGACCTCGTGCAGTACGCCCGGGAGCGACGGGCTATCGTCTATTACGACCCCAACTTCCGCAAGGCCCACGCCCACGAGGCCATCCAGCTCCGCGCCACAGTGATGGACAACTACGAGGCGGCCGACCTCGTTCGCGGCTCGGACGAGGACTTCGTGAACCTGTACAAGAAGACCGACCCGGACGAGGTCTACCGCGACGAGGTGCAGTTCTATTGCAAGCGCCTCATCGCCACCCGCGGCTCGGGCGGCATCAGCCTCTACACCGAAAAGGGCTGTACGCATTACGACGTGCCGCCACTCACGGCCGTCAGCTCCATCGGCGCCGGCGACGCTTTCAACGCCGGACTGATCTACAGCCTCATCAAGTATCGCATCGGGCAGATGGACCTCACAGACCTCAGCCCCATGATGTGGGACAAGATGATCGGCCTCGGCATCGCCTTCGCCGCCGAAGTATGCGGCAGCTCGGCCAATTACGTCTCGCCCGAGTTTGCCGCGAAGCATCGCGAAGAATGACCGGCCCCCTCCCTCCCGCTCTCCCTTTCCCCTCACATTATAAATAACAACATCATCCACTTGAAGACTTTCGAAGAATTAGGGATCGCCGAGCCTGTGCTGCGCGCTATCCGCGAAATGGGCTACGAGGCCCCCATGCCTGTACAGGAAGAAGTGATCCCACTCTTGCTCGGCGAACACCTCGACATCATCGCCTTGGCACAGACCGGCACCGGCAAGACGGCCGCTTATGGCCTACCCATCCTCCAGAAGATCGACATCGCGCGACGCCAGCCGCAGGTGCTCATCCTCTGCCCCACGCGCGAACTCTGCCTCCAGATAGCCGGCGACCTGAGCGATTATTCGCGCTACGTAGACGGCCTACACGTGCTGCCCGTCTACGGCGGATCGAGCATTGAGAGCCAGATCAAGACGCTGCGGAAAGGCGTGCACGTGGTCGTGGCCACGCCCGGCCGACTGCTCGACTTGCTGAACCGAAAGACGGTAGACCTCGGCGGCGTCCGCGACGTAGTCCTCGACGAGGCCGACGAGATGCTCGACATGGGCTTCACGGACAGCATCGACGCCATCCTGGCCGAAGTGCCCGAGGACCGACACATGCTGCTCTTCTCGGCCACCATGCCGCAAGAGATCGCACGCATCACCCGCAAGTACATGAAGGAGCCGCGCGAGGTCGTCATCGGTCGCCGCAACGAGGGCAACCAGAACATCCGGCACGTCTATTATATGGTGCACGCCCGGGACAAGTACGCCGCCCTGAAGCGCATCGCCGATTATTATCCCGGCATCTACGGCATCGTCTTTTGCCGCACTCGCAAGGAGACGCAGGAGATTGCCGACCGACTGATCCAGGACGGCTACAACGCAGACTCGCTGCACGGCGAGCTGAGTCAGGCGCAGCGCGACTACGTGATGCAGAAGTTCCGCCTCCGCAACCTGAACATGCTTGTGGCCACCGACGTGGCCGCGCGCGGGCTGGACGTGGACGACCTGACGCACGTGATCCACTTCGGCCTGCCGGACGACAACGAGTCGTACAACCACCGCAGCGGACGCACCGCCCGCGCCGGCAAGACGGGCATCTCGATCTCCATCTGCCATGTCCGCGAGAAGGGTAAGATCCGACTCATCGAAAAAGCCATCGGCAAGAAGTTCGAGCGCGCACAGTTGCCCTCGGGCGAGGCCATCTGCGAGAAGCAGCTCTTCCATTACGTCGACCGGCTGGAGAAAGTGAAGGTGGACGAAGCGGAGATCGAGCGCCTCATGCCCGCCGTCTTCCGCCGCTTGGAGTGGCTCGAGAAGGAAGACATCATCAAGCGGCTGCTGTCGCTGGAGTTCAACCGTATGCTCGACTATTACCGCGACGCCGAGGTGATCGAAGATGTGGACGACGCCCGCCCGGAGCGCCGCGAGAAAGGCGACAAGAAGGAGCGCGCCGACCGACGCGCCGCCAAGCGCGAAAGCCGCGGAGACGACACGGGCTTCCGCCGCCTGCGCCTCAACTTCGGAAAGGACGACGGCCTCTACCCCGCGCAGGTGATCGACCTGATCAACCGCTGTGTGCCCGGCCGTAAGGTGGATATCGGACGCATAGAGATCGGACGCGATAGCTGCTATTTCGAGGTGGAGCGCGACGCCGCGCGACGTGTGGCCGACAGCATGAACAGCTACGAGGTGGACGGCCGACCTATCTCTGTCTCCCCCATGCACGACGACGACGCCGATGGCGATCGCGGCGACCGCAAGCCCTACCGACGCAAAGCCTCCGCACCCCGTTCGTACGGAGGCGGCAAGCCCTGGCGCCGCACGCCCGACCGTAAGCGGTCACGGCGATAGGCGTCAGGGACACCGGCCAAGTTTGCCGGGTACACGGGGCGTCAGGGACGCCGACCAAGTTTGCCGGGTACACGGGGGAGAGCCCTTCCGCCTTTCGATTGTACGATACAATGGGTCCAAAGGCTCTCCCTCAATTGTACGATACAATTGGCCCAAAAAGTTTTTTTCAGGCCATTGTACGATACAATCGGCCCAAAAAGTTTTTTTCAAGCCATTGTACGATACAATCGGCCCAAAAAGTTT
>CALHPT010000296.1 GCA_938036405.1 uncultured Tannerella sp. | reverse complement strand
AGCTATTGCTGTGTTGCGTCTTTTCTTCTTTGTTGCAGCCCATAGGGCTCTTGCGTAAGCTACTATATTTACATGTGCACGTCTATTACAATTTCTTTCCATAAGGCTTTGCAATGTTTATCATCGGGATACTGTCGTGCCCATAGTTAATATCGCCAGGCTTTTTCTCTTGCACTTCGATTACTTTAAACGACTTACGCGTAAGGAATGATATGTTGCCTTTGCCTGTTAGCAGCAGCGTGTCCACCTTGCAATGCGTGTCGATGAAGTCCTGTTCCTCGTCAATATCTATGCGGAGGTTCTTTATTTTAGCCTGTCCAAAGTTTAATAAGTAGCCTACCCATGCCACCCAGAGTCGGTCTATCTTCGTGTTACCGTAAAGATGTAAGAAGGTGTTATAGGCAGCAGTGAAGTAAATATCGGTGAAATTTACATCGAGAAGATTAAAGGTAAAGCCCGGACTATCGGTGCGAATAGAGCTGAAATCTTTCATTACTGTCATGTAAATGAAGATGGTAAAGTCGTCAGTATTGTTTTTCATGGGAGCTAATTCTTCTTTTAATGAATCGGGAGTGTCCCATTGATTCAACACACGTTTATCGAAATCGGAGTAGTTGTGAATCAGTTTATGTTTCTTAGTATCTATTTTTTCCCCCTTCGGAGTGGCATTTCCGTATAGCACCCCATCGTTTAATGTAATCTGAATGAGGTCTTTCGGGTACTTAATACAGCACTTGCGTGGGTCGTTGGTAGTTGTAACAATAACTTCATAAGATGCATTTGGCATATCGCGCAGCCATAATTCCTTTGCCCCATTGATACGTTCGATGATGTCGTTTTGTTTCAGGCCCGCTTTTTCGGCCGGAGAGTTGGGGTACACTTTCATGATCACGGGCTTGTCTTTCCCCCAGTTTTTGTTGTTGCTGAATTCATAACTGAATCCCAGACGGCAACTCTGGGGCTCTTGTGCCGATGTGGCCCATACGGTACAAGCCAAAAGAATCGAACAGAAAAGAATCTTCATACTTTACTACTTGTTTAATGAGAAATAAAAGGCGACCGCGTGTTATGCAATCGCTTAACGGCGGCAAAGATATAGCCAATCAGAAATAGACCTTAGAGGATAACGGGAAATAGGCGTGTGTGTCTCCTGCAGACGAGATGTCCCTCGCGGAGAATTTTGCCAGATACCTGATCCGGGATGTTTTTCTGTCTTTATCGATCATATGAAAGCCTCATCGGCGGTGTTTCTGGACTTTCATCAGGAGAAGAAAGGCCTATTTCTTTGGGGTGAGGCGGGAGCGTCGGCGATGGATGAGCTCTACAGGCGAGGTGAAGTCGCGGTGAAATAGGATGCCGACACCCTGACGGGTGAGCGACTTGAAGTTATAGCGATAGAGGTCGTTAGCGTGGCTGTAGGCCTTGAGGCGGATGTCGCCTGTGGGAGTGAGAAGGTATTCGAGGTCGAACTCACCAATGAAGGCATTGCGCTGGATGTAGTTGCTGCGGTAGCCGAAGTTGCCGTTGAAGAGGAGGCGGTTGTTGAGCAAGCGGCCGGAGAGGAGCATTTCCATTTCTGTGTTGCTGTCGTTAGCACCGTCTTGCTGGGTGCGGATACTGGTACCGATGCGCACCTTGTCGGTGAGGCTGCTGAGGATGCCGGAGAGCTGAGCTGAGAGGGCGGACGAGGCGACGGCGTTGAGCTCGCCGACACGGAAGCCGTTCCCAGAGTAGGTGGGGGTGTAGAAGCGGTTGAGGGCAAGGAGATAGATGATTTGACGGGTCATCATGTCGTCTGTTCCGATGAAGGAACGTACCTGTCGGGCTAGCTCGCCGGTGGAGTTGGGAAACTCCATGTCGAAGGAGATGGCAGGCGAGGTGAGTCGGCCGTTGAGGTGGAGGATACAGTTGACGGGGACGGTACGCTGGGAGCCACTTTCGCCGGCGAGTCGTTCGTCAAGATCCTCGATATCGGCCTTGAGGGAATAGACGGCGCTAAGGTTGAGCAGGGCGTCGGTGGGATCGCCGCGGAAGTCGATGCGGCTGCCCTCGCGGATGCGGAACTCTTTGCGGAGTACTTGTTCGAGGCTGAACTTGTAGTTACCCTCGTGGATGGTGTAAGCGCCGTACATGGCTAAGTCGGTGTTGGTAGAATACTTGATTTGCAGGTTACCCGTGCCATTACCGCGAATGCGGTCGCCGGCGATAGGGTCCATGATCAGGTCGAAGGCAGCGTCGGGTGTGATGTCGGTGGTGATGTTGATGCGTATCTCTGTGGCGTCGTCGTCAGCTACGCGTGTGATGAGAGGTGGTCTGATGGCGACGGTGGTGTCCGCGAGGATTGGCGGTAGGAAGTGAATGAAGCTGTAGTTCTCTGCCGATGAAGCGGAGTTAAAGTCGAAGCTCATGGCTGTCTGCGAATCGGTGACAACGGCGGCGTCAATATCAATGAGCTGCTCTGTGCCACGCAAGCGGGCTATGCCGGTACCGTTGACGGAGCCATAGATGCGGGGATTGAGCTTACGTGGCACGTCGTAGAGGAGCAGGTTGCGGGCAGCGATGTCTGCTTGAAAGGAAAAGTTCTCCAGGTGACGGTGGCGAACGGTGAAGTCCAGTGTGCCTGTATGACCATTGCGATCAGTGAGGGTGATGTCTCGACCCTCGATGGTGGTCGGGGTGAGGCGTACGGAGTCGTTAAAGTTGTAGACCGTGTTGAGAAAGTCCACGCCGATGCGTCCATCGCGGATCATGGCACTACCCTCGAAGTTGAGCTCTGAGAAGGTGCCATAAAGGTTGACGCTGCCTGTGGCGCGTCCGTCAAGGGTGTGGGTGAAGGCTTCGAGATAAGGGCGGAGCAGGCCAACGTCAAGGTTGCGGGCGTCGAAGTGGAGGGCGAGGCCCGCGCTGTCGCCTACGGGGAAGATGTAGCCATTGACGTCAGTGAATGTGGTGGAATCCTTGAAGATCGTGCCACGCATGAGGATCCCATTCCGGATATTGTCCCATGCACTGAAGAGGTTGAGGCGGCCCTGGACGACGTCGTTGAAAGCGAAGTCGCGCACCTCCAGATCTGTGTTGATGATGCGGCTGCCGTAGAGGTCGTTCAGGCGGCCCGTGGCTCGACCTCCGAATTGCAGTACGGGGATGTCGACAATGCGGAAGATGTCGCGCAGCTCAAGGTCGTTGAGGTCGAGTAGGAGCGTCTCTTGCGGATCGCGCTCCGAGAGTGTACCATTGATACGTAAGTATTGCGAGCCGTTGGCCAAGTGGACATTGCGGATAGTGATGTCTCGGCCGTCGATAGAGATGGTGGCAGGTTCTGTCTGCCAAGTGGAGTCGCGGATGATGAGGCGATTCGGTTCCAGGTCAATGTCGGCCAGCAGTGTCCGCCGACCGTCCGGACCTGTACGCATGTCGAAGTGTGTGGCGGCCGATAGCGCTAGATCTACGCCTGCTTCCGGGTAACGGAAAGCTAAGCGTGTCTTCAACCGGTCGCTTTCAGCCTCTGCCTCTACAAGGATGTGGCTCTGGTTGCCCTCTTGCTGCTGTCGATTGGCCTCTATTTGCACGTAAACTGGCCCGTCGGCATTGTCGGCTGTGAGCTTTCCGGCGCGGAAGGTGGATCCGGCCGCCAGAAAATGCGGCAAGTCCGCCGTGAGATGTACTCGGCCCGTTCGCCCGTCATAATCCGCCGCGATGGTAGATGGCTCTACGACGGTGATAGGCAATTCGAGTAGGCGCGAGAGATCCTCTGTGTTCCGTACTGATGCGGTCAGGGTAAAGCGTGGCGACTCGCCGGCGGTGGAGGTCCGTTTGGGGGGCGCCTCGAAGACAGCGGGCAGGGCGGCGTGCATCACTTCACGTAGTGTCACGGGTAGGTCGGCCACGGCGAAGGTACCGCGCAGCTCCCCATCCAGGAAGTCCGAGCGCACCGCGATACGTCGGTCGGACGGTTGGCCGTCAGCCTCGATGCAGATGGATCGGAGTGCGAGGCTGTCTGTGCGGGTGCGGAAGACGGGAGCATCGATGCAAACTGTACCGCGAAAGTTGTCCGGACTGTTGCCCGTGATGTTGCTGCGGATGGCAAAGCTGAGGTCCGGCTCTTCGTAGCGGTCAGTCAGACGAAGTCGATCGGGGCGCAGATGGTGGACAGTCGCTGTGAAATCGAACGCGGACGAGGCGCCGTCGCTGAGGAATAGGCCGTCGGCCTGTATGCTGCCATTGGGATCGTCCATGCATACGCTGCCACGAAACTCGCGCGGACGGAAGCTGCCGTCGAGTTCGATGTTCTCATATCCGTATTGGTTGTACTCCAGCCGGTCAATTCGCGCGCGGACGATGCCTGCCAGATCGCCGCCCGTGGGCTGTGACGCGTCGAGTTCTGCGCTGAAACGTACGTTGCCGAATGCATTGCCCTCATCGAAGAGGCGATGCATGTCCAGATCGGACGACTCTATCCGTCCTTGTAGCGACGTGGCTATCTGTTGGCTCCGGTCTCGCCCGATCATGATGTCCATGGCAAGTCGGCCCACGTCGGAGTTCAGCGTACCGTATGCGACGAGCTTGTCCAGGAAGCCGGAGATTTCTCCGGTGAAGTGTAGCGTGCCTAACCGCTCAATGACCGAAGGGAGTGCGGCGGACGGATCGCCACCTAACCGCCGGAGGAGCATGCCGGCTCCGGCCGTGGTGACTTGTAGGCGGGACACGCGACCATCCATGTAGAGACGTTGTGCATGACGCACGTCGCGAAGCGCAGCCTGTGCAGTGAGCGACAGCGCATCTCCCTGGCTCACGGAGATCTCGTCAAGCACGGGATTGTTTAAGGTCCCGGACACGGTGGCTGCTACGCGCAACACCTCAGGTATGCTGCCCAGTGCTGGGACTAACGCGCCCCAATCGCTCAGGCAAACTTCCGAGGGTTGTAGGTTCATGCTGATGGGTGTGTCGTCCGAGTCGAGAGGCAAGCGGGTAGTCGCTACGGCAATGCGTAGGTGAGTGCGCGGAAGGCGGAGTTGGAGATGGCGAAGCTCGAGCTGCTTCCCAAGCTTGCGGAGGTCGCCCGACAGATGGCGGATCTCCAATCCCGATCGCTCGCGGAATCGCAAACGGTGCACTTCCACACGAAGCCGGTCGCCGTGTAGTTCGTGAAGTGTGGCTTTAGCGTCGATGTCGTCGGCGCGGAGGTGGGCGACATCGAACCGGCCGGCGAGTGGTTGGCCGCGACCCACGTCGTAACTCATCCGTCCGCGGGAGAGTCGGATGCCGCGGATTGCCAAATCGATGCCGCCGGCCGAAGTGGTGTCTTTAGAGGCTAGCGCGTCGAAGATGAATTGGGCATTCAGTGGGCCGTCGGGGTCCGTTTTACGGAGTTGGATGTCGAAGCCGATGAGTCGGGCGGAGGTGAAACGGACTTGCCCGAGCAAGAGCGCACCCAGATCGATACCGCCCGAGAGTCGGTCGGTACGAAGCAGCGGACGGGCCGATAGGTCGTCGATGGCGACATGGCGAAGCGTCAGCCCATCGGGCCAGGTGATATCGACCTCGCCGAGCTTCACCGGCGCTCCGAGCTTAGCCGTCAGTAGGCGTGAGGCCTCCTTGGCGAGGCGTCGCTGAACGGCGGGCACATGTACGAGCACAGCGGGCAGTCCGTAGAGTAGCAACGCGACGGCCAGTAGGGCAACTAATATGTACTTGAGGGTCTTAATATCTACGTATCGTGTGTGGGGTGCAAGCCCGGGATTTGGGAGCACAGCCCCGTTTTGGATAGCGCAAAAATACGGTACTTGGCGCTAACCCCTTCAAACATCTACTCCGCAGTGCCCCCGATTGCCCTATATATAAGGTATAGGCAATCG
>CALHPT010000295.1 GCA_938036405.1 uncultured Tannerella sp. | reverse complement strand
ACTCACCAACCCAACCTATCGTTTTGGGGTCGGCGAGCCGCTTACCAGGAGATCGATTTTGCGTTTTTCAGATGACTGTGGCGACAGTGAAGATGCTGATGCGGAGGTCGGGGACGATGCGCAGGGTATTGATGCAGTTGAGTAAGGTGGAGCCGGTCGTGAGGACGTCGTCGATGAGTAGGATGTGATGGCCGGCAAGTCGCTCGGGGTGAGGGACGGCAAAAACGTTTTCGATGCTCTGGCGTCGTTTATAGGCTGACTTGCGGGTTTGTGTTTTAGTGTAGATGCGGCGAATGAAGGAGTCGGTATCTATCGGAATGTGATAGATGCTGGCGAGGCCGCGGGCAATACGTTCGGATTGGTTGTAGCCGCGCTGGCGGATCTTACGTGGATGGAGAGGGACGGGAACGAGGAGGTCGACGTCGGTAAGGTAGCCCTCGCTTTGCAGCTCCCTGGCGGCCAATCGGCCGATGTAGATGGCTAAGCGATCGTTGTTGTGGTATTTGAATTCGTGGATGAGGTGCTGAACGAGGCCCTCTCTTTCGAAGTGCAGGTAGGTGATCACTTGACGCACGGAGCGGCAGCCGGCGAAGATGCGCCGGAGGGGATTCTCGTCGTCGGGGTAGCGGTGATAGAACCTGCGAGGCAGGTTGTAGAGGCAATAGAGACAGAGGTGTTCTTCACCGTCGGCAAGGAGTGTGCCGCAAGCCCCGCAGAGGCGTGGATAGAAGAGCCCAAGCAGGTCGTTCCATAGGGTGAGAAGGAAGCGTTTCATTGTATTGACGATGGTGCGGTGGAAAGGTGGAAGTCGGCGTGTTAGTCAGCATAAAAAGAAGCTGCCCGGGGGCTGCCCGAACAGCATCTTTTCTCAACTTCTCGGCCGTTATCCTTCAGCTGTTTTCAGCCGTTATTACCAAGGACTTTGGAGATTTCGAAAGGCATCGTACGTTCAAACCTCGACCAAACGGGTGTGTTGTTTTTGATGTCTGAAACGTAGTTGAAGCGCACGCGGAAGGTTTCGTTGTAGCCACTCGCTTTCTCTTTGCGGGCGATCTCCTCTAAGTAGTTTTTGATGTAATACGCATTGTTGTAGGCCATATCTACGGCGGTCTTTGTTCCGGCTGTTTGCTTGGTTGTACGGAGATAGATGTCGTAGATGCGAGTATTCATGACAACCGTCGGTTCGGCCTTCGGATTGTACGTCAGATACCATTCGTTGCGTTGGTCGCTGGGCTGGTTCAGGACGTGCTCCACAAAGAGGTATCCGCGCACGTAGCCTCGGATCAGGTTGACCGGGTTCTTGATGGGGACCTCATCCTTCAACACCTTGCCCGTGTCCGGTGCGCCAGGGTCGGAGAATCGTGCGATGCGGTACTTGCTGATCTCTGCCAGTGCACTGATCGTTACGGTGCTGTAGCCGCGCGAACGGACTATGGTGGAGGAGTTCTCCGCCGCATCGCGATCGAGGGTGAAGTGCACGAGGACGCATGCACCGTCATTCAGTTTGGAGAGTGAGGGTGAGTAGAAGGGGCCATAGGGGAAGGGGTTATCCATGACCATTTTGCCTTCTTTCGATTCGCGCCGTATGATGCCTACGGTGTCCGATTCTACGCTGTTGCTTCCACCTTCGAGACACGAGGTGGCGCATGTCAGCAGCAGCGCGGCTGCTATCCATGCCATTGTCTTGTTCATTTCTTTCATGTCATTATGAATAAGTAGTTAGAGAGATTTATGCGGCGCTTGAGCCGCGGTAGTAATAAATGTAGTTGCAAGTAAAGGGGGCGGAGTGATCTGTCCGCCTGTCGTAATCATTCGATAGTAATAATCTAACTGTAATCACTGCTAAAGACCTAACCTTAAACCTGTCTGCAAAGATAGGTAGAAGGGCTTCGCCGTTCGGATCGTCTCAATGGGGCTCCCGTTGTCGAAATAATAGCTCGCGCCCACCTCCGCATAGAGGCTGAGAAAGGGTAGCAATGGATAGGAGGCGCCTGTGCGGGCATAGGCTGACCATTGCCACTCTTTCATCCGTCGAGACTGCTCCATGGTATGTCGCTCAGTCCCGTAATAATGAGTGGAGCGAAGGCTGCCCGCCACGTTCCATTCCACCGCACCACCTGCTGCGGCATAGAATCGTACGCGCTTCCAATCTGCTATCCGGTAGCCTACGCCCACGGGGATGCCGACGAAGTGCAGCCGTTGCCGGACGTGCCCATCAAAGATGGAGGCCGTGTGCCAACGTGAAGTCAGGCAGGTGTAGGTCAGGCCGCTTTGCAACGACCAGCGATCGTTCAGCCGATAGCTCATGCCGATTCCGAACGACAGCGGGCGCGCGTGCTTTACGTCGATGCACTCCTCTTCATTATGGTGATGGGAGAGGGCATCGTTTGCGGTGGCTTTTTCGTAGGGTGGCAGGTCGGCACGGTTCTCATAGCGGGCAAACGCCGGATTGAAGTCTGCGCCGCCACCTTGTAGGCCTGTTGTATAGCCACCGCCCCCCATGCCGAATCCCCAACGTCGGACGGACCGTGTCGCAGCCACCGTTTGGCGGTCTGTCGGCAGTTCGATAGCGTCTTCGATCTCTTCGGCCGTCGGGATCTCTTCGGCAAATAGCTGGAGACTGTCAGGCGTGTGCGCCACAGCTTCGGCCAACCATGACTCATCTGGCGTCGATAGCTCGTCTGTTGTCCGATCGGTCGAGGGTGGAAGTTGTTCCTGCGGTGAGGTTGCGCTGAGATGTGTTGTGGCCTGCGCGTTTGCTTGTGAGGCCGCTTTCGTTCGCGTTTTTATCTGTGCGTTTGTCGTTGTTGCAAGTGTCGTCACTGCTGCGAGCTGTGTTTCCGCTTGCGACGGTGATACGGACGGCGCGACTGTCGGTGCCGCCGGTACGGGGCGTGCATCAGCTATCCGCACCGACGGCTCATCTTGGCGCCAGAGCCTTCGTCCACCTTCAAAAAGCAGCATCAACAGCGCCACGGCTGCCGCTGCATACATCCATCGCCGCGGCCATAATGGTCGGCGTGTCAGTCGGCCGGCAATAGCCTCCCAGTCGGCCGGATCAGGCTGTACTTCGTAATCTTCAAGCTTTGACCGGACGATCTTTTCCCATTCATCCTGTTTTTTCATCACATGTTCTCCCCATTAATTCTCTTTTGTAACCACCGTCGAGCCCGCATATAGTGTGCACGCGATGTACTTTCTTCAATTTGTAGCATGACTGCGATCTCCTTATGCGAATACCCTTCGACGGCCAGTAAGTTAAAGACGGTTCGTAGGCTGGGCGGCAGTTCGCGGACCATCGACATGAGGTCTTCCGCTGAAAGCCTCGAAAGGGCTGTGGCCTCTTCCGAAGGACTGAATGTCGCACCGTCCAAGCTGATTGTATCATGCCTGAGGGTCTGTGTGCGCCGCAGATATTCGAGCGATTCATTCACGAAAATCTTCCGGATCCATGCGCCCAGCGGCCCTTCGCCTCGGAACTTATCGAGCGACGAGAACACTTTGACGAAACCATCCTGCAGCACATCACGCGCTACTTCGCGATCGGCCACGTAGCGTAGGCAGATGCCCAGCATACGGCCGGAATACGCGTCGTAGAGCGCTTTCCAAGCTGTTTGCTCACCCTTGAGACAAGCGGCTATGAGTTGCTTTTCATCCATTCAGTCTAAATCCTTGCGTACCGTTTGCAACCGTCACACGCCCCCTTGACGCATGATGTGGCAAAAATGTGGCTCCTCGTCGAAAAAAAATGTGCACCACGTCTTTTCGGGGCGGTCTGTCGGGGTTACATGTCGTGCGATTTTCTCGTGTTTGTAGACCCTTCTTTCTGTGATGTGGCTTCTGTGTATGCCTGCCCGGGAAGCCCTTGTTCCTTCGATATGGAGGTTTTGCATGCAGAAAGGCCCTGCCGGTGGAGCACTATGCTACCGACAGGGCCTACGCTTAACTGAAAATACGTGAGTTCGACGAAAGAATGAGGGTCCTTATCTCTGGAGAATGTCTCGGATAGAGCGCTGTAACAGCCGAAAACTTTTTGGCGTTTGCAACACTGTTGCAAGTCCCACGAAAAACTTTCTGGCGTTTGCAACATTGTTGCAAGCATTTCCAAAACGCTTTGGCCATGGCGTGGCTTCCGTAGAAACTCTCTGCCGGCCCTATTCTTCCATCGAACTCACGTTAAAAACGGGCGCGAACCGAGGAGTTCCGCCCGTTTTGCACACGATGTTGAATCCCGTTTTCCCTTACTCGGCCGCCTCGCCCCATGTCCCCCGATCGAGCGTGCGGTATCCGATAGCCTCGGAGATGTGAAGCGGACGAATGTCGGACGATGCGTCGAGGTCGGCTATCGTACGAGCTACTTTCAGGATCCGATCATAGGCGCGAGCTGAAAGATTCAAGCGTTCCATGGCCCGCTTGAGCAGCGCAAGGCCCTCGTCGTCGGGCACCGCATAACGATGCAGCATGCGGGAGCTCATTTGCGCGTTGCAATAAACTCCCGCCTCTTCCGAACTGAATCTTTGTTGCTGAATCTCACGTGCAGCCACTACGCGACTGCGTACTTCGGCCGATGATTCAGATGGGCGTTGCTCGGAAATCTTTTCGAAAGGCACAGGGACAATTTCCACCTGTATGTCAATGCGATCGAGCAGCGGACCGGAAATTCGATTCATGTATTTACGCACTGATCCCGGCGCGCAGACACATGAGCGCGTTGGGTGATTGTAATAACCGCAGGGGCAAGGATTCATCGAGGCTACGAGCATGAAGCTGGCGGGATAATCGACAGATAAGCGGGCTCGTGAGATGTGTATGTTGCGGTCTTCGAGAGGTTGGCGGAGTACCTCGAGCACATTGCGATTAAATTCGGGCAATTCGTCCAGAAAGAGGACCCCATTGTGCGCCAAACTGATCTCCCCAGGTTGCGGGAAGGATCCTCCGCCCACCATTGCCACGTCAGAAATCGTGTGATGGGGTGCCCGAAAAGGGCGCTGAGCCAGAAGACCCCTCTCAGCTCCCATCTTGCCCGCCACGGAGTGTATCTTGGTCGTCTCAAGTGCCTCCTGCAACGTCGGCGGGGGTAAAATCGACGGCAGACGCTTCGCGAGCATCGATTTACCACTTCCCGGCGCTCCCACCATGATCAAATTATGTCCGCCCGCAGCTGCTACCTCTAAGGCACGCTTCACGCTTTCTTGTCCGCGAACATCGGAAAAGTCAAGGTCGAAATGTTGTTGGCTAAAGAACTCCGCGTAGGTGTCGATCACCGTCGGCTCCAGCTTACGATCCCCCGCGAAGAACTCCACCACCTCGCGAATGTTATTCACGCCGTACACGGTTAGTCCCTCCGTCACGGCCGCTTCGCGAGCGTTCTGTAGCGGTAGTATGATGCCCTCAAATCCTTCCTCGCGGGCCTTCAGCGCAATCGGCAATGCGCCTCGGATAGGCATCAGGCTACCGTCGAGGGATAGCTCGCCCATAAGCAGAAAGCGATTGAGCAATCCGTCAGTCTTGAGCTCCCCCGATGCCGCCAGAATGCCGATGGCCAGTGGCAGATCGTACGCCGATCCTTCTTTTTTGATGTCGGCGGGTGCCATATTGATGATAATTCGCCTGCGAGGGAAGGTATAACCATTCACTTGCAGGGCGGAGATAATGCGTTCGTGGCTCTCACGTACTGCGACGTCCGGCAATCCGACGAGAAAGAACTGTACGCCTTTCGTACAACTGACTTCGATGGTAATGATCGTGGCGGAAATGCCGTACACAGCCGCCGCAAAGGTTTTGATGAGCATAAGCGAGTGCGATAGGGTGGGTAAAGGTGGTTAGGAGGAGTATAGAGTGTATGCGAGACTACGCGCCAAACGGAACGGCCGTCAGAACCATTTCTTCCGCTTGAAGTACCAGAGGATGCCGATCACGCCGCAGATCATGAGCAGGATGGCAAACGGATAGCCGAACTTCCACTCCAGCTCGGGCATGACCTTGAAGTTCATCCCGTAGATGCTGGCTACGAGCGTGGGTGGCATGAAGACGACGGAGACGATGGTGAAGATCTTAATGATCTTGTTCTGCTGGATGTTGACGAGGCCGAGGAACGTGTCCTGCATGTACTCCAGACGATCGAAACTGAAGCGCAGGTGCTCGAAAAGCGAGTTGATGTCCTTGATGAGGATGCTCATCTTGGCCTTGGCGTCGGCGGGGATGAGGATGCTCTTGATCATGTTGGAGCAGACGCGCTGCTTGTCGACGATGTTTTCGCGGATGATCATCGTGCGCTCTTGCAGCTCCTTGATGGCGATGAGGATGGCGTTGTCCACGTCCTCCTCGGACCTGAGGTGGCTGCTCAGCTCGGTGATCTCGCGGGTGAGATCCTCGATGAGGTCGGCGTCGTAGTCGACTCGAGTCTCGAGGAGCGTGGTGAGGACATGATAGCCCGTGGGATAGCTGCGGGGGCTGGCGAAGAGCTTGCGCATGGTGTCGTTGAACGAGGGGAGCTCTTGGCTGCGCACGGAGACGAGCGTGTTGTCCTTGACGATGAAGGAGACGATCTCCTCTTCGAAGTTTGACAGCAGGAAGCGCGAGTTGGCCACGAGCGAGTTCTCCGTCTCCATGTAGCGCGAACTGATCTCGATCTCTTCCATCTCTTCCTCCTCTTGGATGTAGATCTTGAGGAACTGCTCGAGGCGACTTTCGGCCTCTTCGGTCACGTCGTTGAGGTCGATCCAAAGCAGGTTTTCGCGGGGCGCCCGTTTCAGCACATCGATGTCTTTGGAGAGTTTCAGGCGATTGTCTTCACGATAGAAAATGCGAATCTCAGACATGGGAATAAATTGTTAGAGGGGTGAGACGTAGTGGGGAAAATGGTTTGAAATCGTGTGTGCGGCTTAGTCGTTTGCATCGGCTTCTGCGGCCGCTTGGGTACGCTGGAGGTGCGCCTCGGTGAGGTGGGTGAGGTGGATGAAGTCGTCCAGCGTGAGTTGCTCGGCGCGGAGGCTGAAGAGGCGGTCGTCGCGGCCCTCGAAAGTGCGTCCGAGCAGGGGCTCGAGGGCGTTGCGGAGTGTCTTGCGACGGCGGTTGAAGGCCGTCTTGACGACGGTTTTGTATAGCCGTTCGTCGCAGCCAAGCTCCTGCCGATCGTTACGTGTCAATCGCACCACGGCGCTCTGCACCTTGGGCGGCGGATTGAAGGCCGAGGGGGGGACGGTGAAGAGGTATTCCACGTCGTACCAGGGCTGAATGAGCGCCGAGAGGATGCCTGCCGTGCGGGTGGCGGGTCGTGCAGCCAGTCGTTCGGCTACCTCCTTTTGGATCATGCCCGAGCAACACACCACGCGGTCGCGCTCCTCGAGCACTTTGAAGAAGATCTGGCTCGATATGTAGTAGGGGTAGTTGCCGATGACCGTAAAGTCCGACGGGTAGCGTGTGCGGAGATCCATTTGCAGGAAATCCTCGTCCAGGATGCGCCCCTCCAGGGCCGGATAATGGGTGCGGAGGAAGCTGATCGATGCGGGATCGATCTCGACTACCGAGAGGTCGTGGCCGGCGGCCAGCAGGTGGCGCGGTTCGACCACGAGACGGTGACGCCATTGACGGACGCCCAGATGGAGAGGGCCCTTCGCTTTCTGGATCGTGCCGCCGCAGAGGGGGCTGGAGCCCTCATCCTCTCCGATTACGGCCTGGGATTTTGCACCGACGGGCTGTGCACGGCGGCAATCGCACGGGCGAAAGCGCGGGGTATTCCCGTGTTCGTCGACCCCCGGGGCTCCGATTGGTCGAAATACCGGGGGGCGGACGTCGCGACCCCCAACCTGGGGGAGCTGGCGGCCGTCCAGGGTTCCCCCATCCCGAACGAGGACGCCCGCGTCGCGTCGGCCGGAGGGGAGGTTCGGCGCCGTTACGGCATCGGACGCCTCCTCGTGACGCGCTCCTCGAAGGGGATGAGCCTGCTCGGCGACGAGCCCCTTCACATCCCGGCGAGGCCCGTCGAGGTGTTCGACGTCAGCGGCGCCGGGGACACCGTCATCGCCGTTCTGGCCGCCTTTTCCGCTGCGGGCTTCGACATGGAGCCCGCAGCTCGCATGGCCAACGAGGCGGCGCAGTTCGTCGTCACCCGGTCCGGTACCTATCCCATCTCCGCCCAGGAACTGCTGGACGAGTGCGCCCGCGAGGCGCGCCTCACGAG
>CALHPT010000294.1 GCA_938036405.1 uncultured Tannerella sp. | reverse complement strand
CCCGACTAAGGAAATGGGGCCAACCTTCGGGAGGGGGCATTTCCCGACTAAGGAAGAGGCCATGCCGCAACTGATGGAGCAAACAATCAACACGTTTAATCATTTAACAAAGGAGGTCCAATGAAAAAGACCGTAGTAATCAACAAGCCGGGGCTGAGAAAGTATGACAATCCCCTGCATGTACAATTTCACAGCGAGACGTACGACATCGTGCACGCCGTGGACCCGACGAAGCTCGGTATGCCCGACGACGTGATGCCGGAATGGCGCGGCAACATCGACACCGAAATCTCGAATAATCGAGACGCGCAGGCCGACGCCAATACGGCGTTAATGATGGAGAAGGACGAGGAGCGCGACCGGCTGGTGCTGTTCATCATCGCCTCGGTGCGCAACGCCCTGCTGCTGAGCGACGCCGACATGGTGGCCGCTGCCAAGCGCCTCTCCGTTATGACCCGCCGCTACGCTGGCATTCAAAAGGAATCGTTCGACCGCGAAACGGCTGACATCTTAGGATTCTTGGCCGACCTCAAGGACGCCAAATACACGGCCGACGTCACCAAGCTGGGGCTGGATCCGGTGGTCACCAAGCTGGAGGCCGTCAACACGGAGTTCCGTAAGATCTATAAAGAGCGCCGCGAGTCAGAAGTGGAAAAGACCCACCTGCCGCCCTCTGGCAAGGTGCGCCCCGAGACGGATGCACTCTATGAACGCGTGATTTTGGTGTTGCAATGGAATTACGTTTATGGCAAAGCGCCGGTCGACCCGAACGTTATTGCCCAAGTGGCTGAAGCGATGAACAAGCAAACCGACCGCATCGAAACAGTTTATCGCCAGAGCCTCGCCCAGCGTAAGACCGCCGCGGACAAGAAGCCCAAGGACCCCAAGGCTCCCAAGCAGCCCAAGACCCCCAAGGATCCCAAGAAGCCGGCAGACCCGAAGCAACCGGAACAGCCTAAGGATCCGAAAAAACCGGAGAATCCTCAGCCGCCCCAGCCCCCCAAACCGGGCGGTGACGACGGCGATCCCGATATCCATCTGCCGGAGGAATAGAGTGTCCGCAGACGCCAGCCCTGACCGGGCCCACCGGACATGACAAAGCCCCGACCCATTCTCAAAGGTGTGAGAAGGATCGGGGCTTTCTCTATGTGTAGAGACCGGATCAATAAGTCATCCTACTTGAACTGGTAGAACCAGAAGGGGAAGCCGGGCATTTTGATCACGGCGCCGTCGCTGGCCTTACCCGTCTTCGGGTCGTAGGTGTAGAAGCCCGTCTCCTTGTCGCCCCAAACAGAGAAGACAATCAGGTCGTTGTAAGTGGAGACGTGTGTGGAGTAGGCGCAGCTGTAGGGGATGGGCAACTTCTTGACCGTCTTGGCGCGGAGGTCGATCTCGACGGAGATCACCGAGCGGTCGCGCAGCCAGTTGGGCTTCGTCTTGTCGGCCCAATAGTTGGGCATGTCGGCCATGCCGTAGAGCTTGCCGTTGCCCGCATAATAGACGCAGGCTAACCACCTCATCTTGCCCGTCTCGCCCTCGATCGCCTGATCGTTGAGCACCCAGTTGTAGGTGGGGTCGATCTCGGTCGCGCCCTTCTTGATGCGCACGATGCCGGTCTTGTATTTCGGATCGGTGGAGAAGGAGCCGCTGGCCATGTAATAGACGTCGCCCTGCTCGTCCTTGAAGACGTTCTTCTGCACACCGTACGGGTAGCCGAGGCTGGAGAGCCCCGAGGCCGAGTCCTTGATGCGCTTGATCACCTTGTTCGTCTTCAGGTCGATGAGCAAGAGGTCGATGCCCGGATCGCCGATGGGCATGCGTTGGGCGTTGACCTGCCAGAGGGGGACGTACATCGTCTCGCCATCGAAGAAGAGGGAGCCGAACTGCGGCACAGACACGCCTTTGTCCGCATAGGAGGAGAGGTCGATCTCGCCCGTGAGCTTCATCGTGGTGGGATTAAAGATGAGCAGCTTGCCGATCATCGTACTGAGGAAGCCCTTTTCGGCGGAGTAGATGCGACCATGCGTGGAGACGCTGTTGACAGGCAACTCTAATTCGGCCACCTTGTTGAGGGCGCCGTCGGCGGTACATTCCCACTTGGTGAAGGTGTTCGACTGGCCATACTGCGGGATGGTGAAGATGTAGTTACCGAGCACATCCATCGGGGGCATGCCGAAGCCGATTTGGCGCGCCTTGGAGTTGTCGATCGTTCGCGGCGCAATGCCGTCGACAAGTTGCATCCAAGCGGTGCCAGACTGTCCGTCGGGGTTAGTGAGCATGGAGACGACGGCCACGTCGCCCTTCGCACCACCAGGCGTCGGTGGGTTCGGATTGGGTTTGGGGGTAGGCGTGTCTTCTTTGCACCCTGTCCAAGTCAGGGTCATTGCGGCAAGCACAGCAAGGCCTGCCATTCGGAATACGTTCATTGTTTTCATCTTGTTATACATATGAATTAGGTTTTACTTGAGTACGTAGCGCAGGCGGAGGGAATAGGTTCGCCCGGGCTGCGGATAGTTGAACTCGCTGAAGAGCTTGGCGCCGGTGGCGTTGCCCACCTTACCGGAGAGGATGATGCGGCCATCCATGAGGCTGTATTCCAGCCCAAGGTCGAGGCGCATGGAGCGCGGGATGCGGCGCTCTTGGTGGATGCTCTGCTCAAAGTCGTAGAAGTATTCCTCCACGAAGGAGGCATCGGCAAAGAGCCGCGTGTTGGTGCGCTTCGTGCCGAAGAGGTTTTCGCGGTGATACTCCAGTCCGGCGTTGGCCAGGAAGTAGGGGATGTTGGGCATGCGCAGATGCCGGGTGGGGTTGGGGGCCTTGCTGTCAGGCTCGTATTCGCGGACATCGCGGAGGTCTTGGAAGGTGACGTTGGCATAGCCGTACAACCAGGGCAAGACGTCGGCCTTTACCTCAGCCTCGACGCCGAGGGTGCGCATTTCGCCGAAGTTCTCGTAGCGCGTCTGCGTATAGTTCTGCGTTTGGCGGATCATGTCGCGGAGGTAGTTGCCGAAGAGGTTGACCTCTAACTGGAAGATGCCGTTCGGTATGCGCCGATCCCAAAGCGTACCGAGATTGACGTTGACGCCGCGCTCGGGCCGGAGGTCGCCCGACGGGGAGAGGAGGTAGCCGTCGCCGATCAGCTCGTTTTCGGTCGGGGTGCGCACCTCGTAAGCCACGGAGACCTTGCCCATCCATTCAGGCATAAAGCGGTAACGCAAGGCATCGCTGATGCCCCAATAATGCTTTTCGAGGTGGATAGGTATCTCGTCGTGCCCCCCATAGACTTCGCGAAGGATGGTCTTCATGGAGTAGAAGTAGTACTTACCGGTGAGGGAGTTAAGCAGGCGGTCGTTGTTCGACTTGTAGTCGTAACTCAGGCCCACGACGAGGCTATTCATGCGGCTATCGTAGTTCATCTTGTAACCCATCGCACGGTCTCGGAGGGTGTCCTTGGGATGCCCATTGGCGTATTGCTGGAGCAGGTTCAGGTTGATGGCGTTCCGGGCCGAGAGGATGTAGTTCAGGTTGAGCTTCGTGCCGACGTGAAACTTATCGAGGGTGCTGTTGGAGGGCGCCGCACCGATCTCGCCGCCCAGTGGATGGACGGGGATGTAGGGCTTCATGTCCCAATCGTAGCGGTGCATGGCGGTGTCGATGAAATGGTATCGCGAGAAGGCGGAGGCGCCCTTGAAGTCGAGGTCGAGCCCTTCGACAAGGAAGTTTTTCTTCTTCAACTCCAGCTCCATCACCCCGACTTTCGATCGGCTGTGGGCATGCTGAATGTTGTAATAGACGCCCTGTATCTGCTTGCTATTGATGAGGCCTTCGAAGTTGATCTTCAGCTCGTCGAAGTACCACTTGCGGGCCTTGATGCCGATGGCGCCGGCGGCGGAGCTGAAGCGGTCGTGATCGCGCTTGATGAGCAGCCCCTTCTGGTAGGGCGACTCCATCGTGTAGTCATTGTCCGAATAGGTGTAGAAGCCACCTCCGCCGATCTCGAGGCCTGCGTTGGCCAGGTTACGCTTGATGACGGCCGTGGCCTTGTGGGTGTTGAAGGACTCGATGGCGTAGGAGAGGTCGAGGTAGCGCGGCGGGTATTCCTTGAGCACGATGTTGATGGCGCCGCCCATCGCGGAGCCGCCAAACTTGGCCGGGACAACGCCCTTGTAGATCTCAATCCGCTCGATCATACTGACGGGAATGTCGTTGATATCGATAAAATCGGAGTGATCGTTCATGGGCGATTCGTCGATAAAGAAGCCGATGCGTTTACCCTCGAGGCCACGCACGGAAAGGCGTGAGACGCTGCCCACGCCGCCCTGCGAGCGAAGGGTAACGCCCATCGTCTTGCTCAAAATATCGCTCACATCGCTCACCGAACCAGCCAGCTGATCGGCCGAAAGGACGGTGACGGGCATAGCCTGTTCGCGCAGCTGCCGGGCCTCGCTCTTGGCCGTGACGATCACTTCGCCGAGCGACTTGGACTCGCCCTTGAGGCGCACTTTCAGCCGCCGCGTCTCACCCTCACGCAGGGTGATCTGTTCGGTGCGGCTCTCATAGCCCATATAATCGAAGCGCACCGTATAGCTGCCCGCGCGAAGGCCGTCGAGGGTAAAATCACCGTTGCGCCCGGCCACTTCGCCGCGCTTGAGCTGCTCGATATAGGCGCTGGCGCCGATGAGTGGCTCCTCGTTAGCAGCATCGATCACGACGCCCGTGATGCGTGCCGTCTGCGCCTCCATCTGTCCCCAAGCGAGGGCAGCGAAACAGGCTATCCATATCCATAAGAAGGTTCTTCTTGTTGTCATCATGCTATTCACGTTAAAAATAGGGTCGCAAAGGTAGGCTGGGGCGCCACGCATTCACAATCCCTAATAATTGGGAGGGGGCATCAGGGATGGCCCCTGCCGCAGGGGCCGTCCGCAGACGCTCGTAGACGCCCCGGATACATGTCGATTCGATTCACATGTATCCGGCTTTTTTGTACCCGTTAGCTCCCGCGCACGAACATCTCGAGGTAGAGGAGGGCGGCGGGGGTGGCCAGCATGACGCTATCGAAACGATCGAGGATGCCGCCGTGGCCAGGCAAGAGTGTGCCCGAATCCTTAGCGCCGGCGGTGCGCTTGATGAGCGACTCGACGAGGTCACCCCACGTGCCAAAGCCGACGATGACGACCGAGAGTGCCACGCGGTGATACCACGCCAGTTCGGGGAAGAAGGGCGACATCAGCAGGGCGGCGCAGGCCACGATGGCGAGTCCGCCGAGGAAGCCCTCCCACGACTTGCCCGGCGAGATGCGCGGGAAGAGGCGCCGCCGACCGATGGCCGAACCGACGATGTAGGCGCCCGTGTCGTTGAGCCAGATGAGGACGAAGAGGAGGAGCGCGTAATGGCTGTGGAAGGTGCGCGGTGCGGAGGCTTCGGCCGGGTTGAAGACGATGAAGTTGAGCAGCGCGAAGGTGCCCGCGGCGTAGGCTTGGGCGAAGAGTCCGACGGCCCACCGCTCGATGGGGTTGCCGCCCCGGTGGTAGAGGCCGCTGACGAGTCCGCCGATGAGGAAGGCCAGGTAGGGCGCGTAGACGATGGCCGGGGCCTGCCCGCCGGCGTAGAGGAAGGTGGCGGTGAAGAGGTAGACGCCGCCGCCGATGCCCCAGAGGCGGTCCGCGGTGCGGGGTGCAGGGGCGTCGTCGTCCGGCCGTAGCCCGATGCGCTCGGTGAGGCCGTAGAACTCCCACAGCGCCCCGCCGACAACGACGGCGAAGAGACCCAGAAATGCGTACGGGTGCACCGTCAACGCGGTCACAATCGCCACGAAGGCGGTGCCCGTGATGCCTCGAAGGATGAAGTTTTTCATCGGTGCGCGGGGGGATTATGCCTGCGTTTGCGCGTCGGCCGTCTGTTGCTCGCGGAGCTCCTCGGTGCGCGACACCCAGGGGCGCTTGCCGAAGATCTTTTCGAGGTCTTCGGAATAGATCACTTCACACTCGAGCAGCTTTTCGGCCAGCTGGTTGTGCTTGGCGGCGTTGTCGCGGAGGATCGTTTTGGCGCGGTCGAACTGCTCGTTGATGATCTTCTGCACCTCCTTGTCGATCAGGCGGGCCGTCTCCTCGCTGTAAGGCTTGGTGAAGCCCCACTCCTGTCCGGTGGAGTCGTAATAGTTGAGGTTAGGCAGCTGGTCGCTCATGCCGAAATAGGTGACCATGGCGTAGGCTTGCTTGGTGACACGCTCCAGGTCGTTCGACGCGCCGGTGGAGATGGCGCCCAGGAAGACTTCCTCTGCGGCGCGTCCGCCGAGCGTGGCGCACATCTCGTCGAGGAGCTGTTCGCGGGTCGTGATCTGTCGCTCTTCAGGCAGGTACCAGGCGGCGCCGAGGGCCTTGCCACGGGGCACGATCGTCACCTTGACGAGCGGGTTGGCGTATTCCAGCAGCCAGCTGATGGAGGCGTGTCCGGCCTCGTGATAGGCGATGCTGCGTCGCTCCTGTGCGGTGGTGATGCGGGTCCGTTTCTCGAGTCCGCCGATGATGCGGTCGACGGCATTCATAAAGTCGTCCTTCTGGACGAAGCGTTTGCCGCCGCGTGCGGCGATCAGTGCGGCCTCGTTGCAGACGTTGGCGATGTCGGCGCCGGAGAATCCTGGGGTCTGTCGGGCCAGAAAGTCGGTGTCGACGCTGGAGTCGATTTTGATCGGGCGGAGGTGGACGTTGAAGATCTCCTTGCGTTCGTTGAGGTCGGGCAGCTCGACGTGGATCTGTCGGTCGAAGCGTCCGGCACGCAGCAGGGCTTTGTCGAGCACATCGGCGCGGTTGGTGGCGGCCAGGATGATCACGCCGCTGTTCGACCCGAAGCCGTCCATCTCCGTGAGGAGTTGGTTGAGAGTGCTCTCGCGTTCATCGTTGCTGGTCATGTTCACGTTCTTTCCACGCGCCCGTCCGACAGCGTCGATCTCGTCGATGAAGACGATGCACGGCGCCTTCTCCTTAGCCTGCCGGAAGAGGTCGCGGACACGCGAGGCGCCCACGCCGACGAACATCTCCACGAAGTCCGATCCCGAGAGCGAGAAGAAAGGCACGTGGGCCTCACCGGCGACGGCCTTTGCCAGGAGCGTTTTGCCCGTTCCCGGAGGGCCGACAAGTAGCGCGCCCTTGGGGATCTTACCGCCCAGTTCGGTGTATTTGCCGGGGTTCTTGAGGAACTCCACGATCTCCTCAACCTCCTGTTTGGCTTCCATCAGTCCGGCCACGTCCTTGAAGGTCACCTTCACGTTCGTGTTCTTATCGAAGAGTTGCGCGCGCGCCTTGCCTACGTTGAAGACACCGCCGGCGTTACCGCCCGCACCGCCCGTCATGCGTCGCATGACGAAGAGCCAGAGTACAATGACGATGATGAATGGCCCGACGGAGGCGAGGATGTTCCAGAGGATGTCGTCGCTCTCCTTGTAGGTCACTTGGGCCGAGATGTGCTTTTCGGCCACCATCTTATCGTAGAAGTCGGAGAATTTGTCGGAGGAGGGGATGCGGACGTAGACCTTGGGCTCGGTGGTGAGCTGCTTCTCCTCGCGGCGGGTGAAGATGCGGTCGCGGAAGTCGCTTTTGACGGTGGCTTCGAGGATGTTTTTGCGGTTATGCACCGTGATGTGGTCGAAGGCATTGTCGGCCGTGAGGCGCTGAAATTCGGTCCACCCGAGCTCCTTCGACGTGGAGAAATCGTTCATCAGGTAAAGCCCCATGAGGGCGATGAAGACGATCCCGTAGATCCAGTAAAAGTTGAAGCGCAAGCGGGGCTTGTTGCCGTTGTTCTTCGGCAGGTTGTCTTTTGTGTCCATATAAATAATGAAGGGGAAAGGGGGGAGCCGGCGGAGTTATTCCGCGTCGGGGATCCGCTCGATCGTCGAGTCGGCCCAGAGGTTTTCGAGGTTGTAAAACGCGCGCTGCTCCGGTAGGAAGATGTGGACAAGAACCGTGCCATAGTCCATGCCGATCCATTGTGCGTTTTGCGTCCCGGCCATGCTGAGAGGCTTTTCTCCGGTGTCCGTCCGCACGACGTCCCAAACGGAGTCAGAAAGAGAGGAAACCTGCGTGGGGCTTGATCCTTCGCAGATGACCATGTGTTGGCAGATGGCGCCTGATTGTGCGGTCATGTCAACGGTCACGATGTTGCGTCCTTTCTTTTCTTGAAGCCCTCTGACTATGGCATTTACCAGCGTTTTTGTTTGATCCATAATTCGTTTTTTCTGTTAGACGGGCCAAAGATATGGCAATCTTTTTTGGGCCGTTTTTTGGAGGTGTGGAGAAGAGATGTATGTTTGCGGCCGCAATCGCGGAGGGCAAGAGGCCCCGGAAAGAGCGCAACGACATTGTTCTATGGTGTAATGGTAACACGTCAGATTCTGGTCCTGAAATTCTAGGTTCGAGTCCTAGTAGAACAACAGCTTCATAAGAGAGGCCGTCCGATGCATTCGGGCGGCCTCTCTTGTTTATTGCCGTATGGCTTATATCTGTTTGCGGGTCTGGCGTCACGCATAGCCGCACTGAGCTTGGTGAGGCTTTATATCCTCTACTCAAAATTGAATGTCAGCACGATCAACCGCGATGTGGCGCGAGAGAGGGCCTGACTGTAGACACGATCCAAGGGGTTGATCAGGTCGCTCCGGTCGGGCTCGAGCACGTCAGCGAGGCCGAAGCAGAACTTTAGCTCGGGGCAGAGTTTGAAGTAAGGCAGGTAGATGTCGCACCCAAGGCCGAACTCTACGCCGTAGTCCACGCCTCGCAGCAGCATGGGGTAGCCGCGCTTGCGACCCATATCGAACTGCGTGAAGAAGCCCGCCAGCAGGTAGGGGCGGTAGTTATTGAGGCGCATGGCTGTGTATTTGAAGTCGACGGGGAAGGCCAGGTAGTTGGAGCGGAGAGAGGTGGTGAATTGCTCCTTTGTTTGCGGATCGATGAAGGTGAGACGCTTGTCGCCGAAGTGGACGGTCGGCGTGAGGCGCACGCTGAGGACGGGGTTAAGGTAGAGGTCGCCGATGACGCCTACGCTGAAGCCAGGCGTGTAGGCGGGTATCTCGGCGAACCACGTCTTACCGTCGGCGCCGGCCACGCCGGTGTTGGTCAGGATCAGATCCTGCGTGTGCAGCCCGACGTGAAACCCGAAGTGGTAACGCTTATAGTCGACATACGGCTGATTCTGCGGGCGCCGACGTTGCGCCAAGAGGCACGTGGCGGCCATCAGCCACAAGCAGGTCAGGCTCGCCATCCGTCTGAGTGTGATGTTTTTTTTCATATACGCCTGCAATAACGGCCTCCGGGTGGACTTATTGCAGGGCGGCGCGCGGCCTGCGAGGAGTGATTTTGGGGGAGTGTTGTCTCGAGAGGTTTTGTTCCGTTGCCTCCGACTGGGCGTGTTGTTCGTAGGCGATGCCGGCTCTTTTAATAATCCATAAAACTAGCGCCTTGGATATTTAATACATCTGACCTTGTCACACAGCTTACAATTTGAGCCGGGGCGTCGCGGGATCTTTGCGGCAGAAATAAGCCTTGACAGGAGGCAATCAGAAATTTATTTGACACTATAATTCAATAGAAAGGAACAGGAATGATGGACTACAAGATGTTTTGTTATCAGTGCCAGGAAACGGCCAAGGGTACCGGTTGCACGGTGCAGGGTGTATGCGGAAAGAAGAGCGATCTCTCCGCCATGATGGATATGTTGCTCTTTGCCGTGCGTGGCGTCAGCGTGCTGGCCACGGGGTTACGTAAGTTGGAGCAGCCAGTGGCGCGTGAGGTGGATCACGCCGTGGTGGACGCTCTTTTTGCTACGATCACGAACGCAAACTTCGATAAGGACAGCCTGCGCCGACGTGTGGACCGCATGTTCGAGCTGCGCGACAAGCTGAAGAAGCAGGCAGAGGCAGTCGGACTGACATATGCGGCTGACGAAGTGACATGGGTGCCAGTGGCCGATGAGTACGAAACGAAGGGCTTTGCCGAAGGCGTGCTGCGCGAGGCCAACGAAGACGTACGCTCGCTGAAGGAACTCACCGTTTACGGTCTCAAGGGTCTGGCTGCTTACGTAGAGCACGCTATGCGTCTCGGTAAGGAGGACGATACGCTTTACGCCTTCATGGAGCGCGCACTGAGCGACATGACGATCGGCAATCTGGACGCTGCAGCGCTCACCGAGCTGACACTCGAGACGGGACGCATGGGCGTACAAGGAATGGCCCTCCTCGACGGTGCACACACGTCGACCTATGGCAATCCCGTGATGACTGAGGTGAACATCGGCGTAGGCAAGCGCCCGGGTATCCTCATCAGCGGACACGACATGCACGACATGGAGATGCTGCTCCAGCAGACCGAAGGCACGGGCGTAGACGTCTATACGCACGGCGAAATGCTTTCGGCACATTACTATCCAGCGTTCAAGAAATACAAGCACTTCGTGGGCAACTATGGCAACGCCTGGTGGAAGCAGCGCGAGGAGTTCGAGACGTTCAACGGCCCGATCGTCTTCACCACCAACTGTATCGTGCCGCCCACGCCGCGCAATACGTACCTCAGCCGCATGTTCACTGCCAATTCGACAGGCTATCCCGGCTGCAAGCACATTGAAGAGGACGCTAACGGCCACAAGGACTTCAGCGAGGTGATCGCCCTGGCCAAGACCTGCCAGCCACCCACGGAGATTGAGACCGGTACGATCGTCGGCGGATTTGCTCACCATCAAGTCTTCCAGCTGGCTGACAAAATCGTTGACGCCATCCGCAGCGGCGCCCTGCGCAAGTTCGTTGTCATGGGCGGTTGCGACGGTCGCTTCGCCTCACGCAGCTATTACACTGACTACGCCCTCGGGTTGCCTAAGGACGTCGTGATCCTCACCTCTGGCTGCGCTAAGTATCGCTACAACAAGCTGGGCTTGGGCGACATCGGCGGCATCCCCCGCGTGCTCGACGCTGGCCAGTGTAACGACAGCTACACCTGGGCTGTGGTGGCACTCAAACTCAAGGAGATCTTCGAACTGAACGACATCAACGACCTGCCGATCGTCTTCAACATCGCATGGTACGAGCAGAAAGCTGTCATTGTATTGTTGGCCCTTCTCAGCCTTGGCGTCAAGAATATTCACGTCGGCCCCACACTGCCCGCCTTCCTTTCGCCGGGCGTAGCCAAGGTGCTGACCGAGACATTCGGTCTGGCTGGAAATGGCACCGTCGAGGAGGATCTCAAACTTGTCATGCCTGCCGACTCTGAGGTTTTGGCATAGTGTTTGATCAAGACCCCATCGAATTTCAATAAGAATAAGAACCAAACAAGAATTTGAATCAGATGGAAACAAAAGCATCTATCATCGAGAGTCTGGCCGACCTGCTGGCCAACCGTCAAGTAAGTTACACGAACCTGCGTGGTTTGCACTGGGACATCAAGGGCGATAAGTTCTATGAACTGCACGAGCTCTACGAAGAGTATTACAATGGCGAAGCCGAAGCTATCGACGAGCTGGCTGAACGTATCGTCATGCTGGGTGGCCACCCGGAGAACCGTTTCTCGGAATACCTGAAGAAGTCCGAGATCAAGGAGACACACAACGTGTCAGACTGGAAACAGGGCGTTGACCAAGTGCTGGCCACTTGGAAGCTACTCCAGGCCAAGTATCACACGCTGGACAAGCTGGCGACGGCTGCTGGCGACGTGACAACCCACTCGATCGTTGAGCATCACCTGTCGGCGATCGAAGCCAACTTGTGGAAACTGGGTGCATACGCATCTTAATGAAGAAAGCATCTTGCCTTTCTTGAGGCAGATGTGATAGTGATTGTATTTTCGGGCATACAATGCACTTGGCGAGCGTCCGGACTGATGTCCGGACGCTTTTTTTATGCCTAGAGGGAAGCGAAAAACGAAGCCGGGTACATGATTGGGAATTTCTCCACATGTATCCGGCTTCGACGTTTGCTTATTCGCTTGCTCGCTCTCCGTTGTAGGAGCTGACAAAATAGACGGGGCGTTGCTTGGTCTCGGTGAAGATGCGGCCTAGGTATTCGCCGATGATGCCAATGCAGAGCAGTTGCACGCCGCCGAGGAAGAGGATCGTCACCATCAGCGTGGGAAAACCGGCCACGGGATCGTCGTAAATCAGGTTCTTGAAGAGAATGAAGAGTCCGTAGGCAAAGGCCAGCAGCGAGACAATGGCGCCGCAGACGGAGGCGATGCGCAGCGGTGCCACGGTGAAGGAGGTGATGCCCTCGATGGCCAGGTTGAGCAGCTTGAAGAAGCCCCACTTACTCTGCCCCGCCACGCGGTCTTGCTGGTCGAAGAGCAGCTCATGCTTGCGGAAGCCGATCCAGCTGAACATGCCCTTCGTGTAGCGTTGCGACTCGCGCAGGCGGCGCAGGGCACGGATGCAGACGGCGTCCAAGAGGCGGAAGTCGCCCGTGTTGGGTTGCATGGGCACACGCGTGGTGTGGCGGAGCAGGGCGTAGAAGGCGGCCGTGAGCCGTCGGCGGAGGAAGGACTCGCGGCCGCGGGTACGGCGTCGGGCATAGACGTCGTCGTAGCCCTGCTCCCAGAGGCGGAGCATGTCGGGGATGAGCTCGGGCGGATGTTGCAGGTCGGCGTCCATGATCACCATGCAGTCGCCGGTGACATAGTCGAAACCGGCCAACATGGCAGCCTCTTTGCCATAATTGCGTGACAGGTCGAGGTAGTTGATGCGCGGATCGCTTTCGCGCAGTTGGGCCAGGATGGCCAGCGTATGGTCGCGGCTGCCATCGTTGACGAAGAGCACCTCCCACGCGTACATAGGCTGTGCGTCCATCAGGTCGGCCAGTCGGCGGTAGAGCAGGGGCAGGGATTCCTCTTCGTTATAAGCCGGGATAAGGATCGATACGCGCTTCATGACGGTTGGGGCAACGGGGGGTTAGAGGCGCGGCGACTTGAGGGCGGTGCGCACGAGGATGAAATTGATGGGCACGGTGATGGCGTAGACCGGCAGCGGCGCCCAGGTTTCGGGCACTTTCAAGACGTAGATGAAGAGGTTGAGGAAGCCCGACTGCAGCAGGTAGTTGACGATATGGCTAAGGGTGAAGCCCACGCCTTTGCCCGCCGAGGGGCGCGTCTTGAAGGTGAAGAAGTTCGAGAGGACGAAGTTGGCCAGGAAGCTCACGAAGTAGCCGATGGAGAAGGCTACGTTGGGGTTCATCACCCGATTCAGCAATAAATAGATGCCGTAATGGATGCCAGTGGCGGTGCCCCCCACGAGGCAGAACCGAAAGAATTCTTTTTGCTTGGTTGATATCTTCATACTGAGCGATGCCCCTCTTCTGGAGGGCGGGCAAATGTAAAGGCAAAACGTTTTTTCGACGGTCTCCGGCCTCTGCCGAGGCTGGGAAGCTGGCCGGGTACCTCAAAAGCCCGTACCGAGCAAACTTCGCCGGCCTCCGTAGAGGCCCCGAGGGCTCGGAAAGTGTCAAAACACGCCGCTGAACGTTTCCGAGGGGTCGGAAAGCTCCAAAACACGCCGCTGAACGTTTCCGAGGGCTCGGAAGGGTCAAAACGCGCCGCTGAACGTTTCCGAGGGGGTAGCGAAGTCCTCCTTGTACGAGCTTTTGAAGTATCCGGTAAACTTGACAGGTGTCCCTGACACCTCGCGGCCCTGTATCTTTGCGCCCATCCAAATCTCAGAGCGAGGTTATCATCATTCATACATTTAATAGAGAGAACTATGACGAAAAGTGCATTACAAATCGCGCGGGCGGCCTATGTGCCCAAGATGCCCGTGGCGCTGCGCGGATCGGTGCGTGCCGTAGAGGGCGCAGCGACGGAAGCAGCGGGCGACAAAGAGGAAATCAAGCGGCTCTTCCCGCACACTTACGGCATGCCGGCCGTGACCTTCGAGCGTGGCGACGCGGCCGACCCCATGCCGCCCATCAACGCGGGCGTGATCCTCTCCGGCGGACAGGCTCCGGGCGGACACAACGTGATCGCCGGCCTCTTCGACGGACTCAAGGCGGCTAATCCCGAGTCGCGTCTCTTCGGCTTCATCTTGGGGCCCGGCGGACTGGTGGAGCATAAATACATGGAGCTGACGGCCGACATCATCGACGAATACCGCAACACGGGCGGCTTCGACATGATCGGCTCCGGGCGCACGAAGCTCGAGCGACGCGAACAGTTCGACAAGGGGCTGGAGATCCTCAAGGAGCTGGGCATCTCGGCGCTCGTCATCATCGGCGGCGACGACTCGAACACGAACGCGGCCGTGCTGGCCGAATATTATCGGTCGATCGGCGCCGGCGTCAGCGTCATCGGCTGCCCCAAGACGATCGACGGCGACCTGAAGAACGACCTCATCGAAACCTCCTTCGGCTTCGACACCGCCTGCAAGGTCTACTCCGAGGTGATCGGAAACATCCAGCGCGACTGCAACTCGGCGCGTAAGTATTGGCACTTCATCAAGCTCATGGGCCGATCGGCGTCGCACATCGCCCTGGAGTGTGCCCTGCAAACCCACCCGAACGTCTGCATCATCTCCGAAGAGGTGGAGGCCAACGACCTCTCGCTCGACGAGATCGTGAACCGTATTGCGCGCGTCGTGGCCCGCCGAGCCGCCGAGGGCAACAACTTCGGCACCGTGCTCATCCCCGAGGGGCTCATCGAGTTCA